>CAZLRY010000315.1:0-1543 GCA_964561675.1 uncultured Chitinophaga sp. | reverse complement strand
TCATACTTCTAACCTCGTACTTTCTCTCTTAGTTTCTCCATCATTCCTTCCACCCGTTTTATCCGGGTTTCTTCTTTTTTTGCAGTAACGATCCACTCGAGATATTCTTTTTTATGCGTGAAGGCCAGGTGATTGAAATACGCCAGCAGTGCTTTGTTTTTTTTCAGCGCAGCGGCTACATCCGGCGGCAGTTTCACTTCTTTGGTAGCCGGATTGACCCAGTTGAAAATTTCACGCGTTTCTTTGGGTTTGGCGTCTTTCATTTTATCGGCTTCGGTCTTACCCCTGAACCCGAAGACAGACCAGGTTTTATCAAAAGAGATCAGGTTGATCCAGGCCAGTTTATCACCTTCAGCATGCAGGCAATCCCAACCCATATCACGGGTCAGATCGGTCTGAATGCCGGATGTGCCTTTGGGATAATAAACCCAGACCGTTACCCCCGGACTGACCAGTTTCATCACCTTACTCATTTCCTTTTCTAGTTGCGCTTTATTGGTCACAAACCAATGCAACTGGTCTGCCCCGGCCCCTTTATCCATGATTTTTACCCCCTCCGGCAATTTCCCCAGGGTCTTTTAAAAATCCGCCGGGGCATGCAGGGTGAACAGGCGGATGCCGGGTTTGATTCGGAGCTTATCGGCAAGGGGTGTAGACATGGGGACTTGGTTGATAGGTTGGTAAGTTGACAGGCTGACAAGTTAAAAGTAAAAAGGAAAAATTAAAAAACTTAAGTTCGGATCTCCCGACTGCCTACTGCCAACTGCAGACTGGAAAAAACCTGCCATTTTTTCACCCCAACCCCTCCCGGCACAATGATTGACAATAGGTAACGAACTCTAAAACAAGAATCATGGGAAAGATCATAGGAATCGACTTAGGAACCACCAATAGCTGCGTATCTGTAATGGAAGGCAACGAGCCGGTGGTCATTGCCAATGACGAAGGACGCCGTACAACCCCGTCAGTCGTGGCTTTTCTGAAGAATGGCGAGCGTAAAGTGGGCGATCCTGCCAAGCGCCAGGCTATTACAAACCCCCATAATACCATCGCTTCGGTGAAGCGTTTTATGGGCCGCCAGTTTGACGAAGTGACGGAGGAAATCAGCCATTGGAGCTACAAAGTGGCAAAAGGTGACAATAATACCGTTCGAATTGACATAGATGGCAGACTTTATACCCCACAGGAAATCAGTGCCATGGTGCTTCAGAAAATGAAGAAAACAGCCGAAGATTACCTGGGTCATGAAGTAACCGAAGCGGTGATTACCGTGCCGGCCTATTTTAATGATGCCCAGCGTCAGGCCACCAAGGAAGCCGGTGAAATTGCCGGACTGACTGTCCGCCGGATTGTAAACGAGCCGACTGCTGCCGCCCTGGCATATGGCCTGGACAAGGCAAAACACGACCAGAAGATTGCCGTTTTTGACCTCGGTGGTGGTACATTCGATATCTCCGTACTGGAACTTGGAGATGGTGTATTTGAAGTAAAATCAACCAATGGCGATACACACCTTGGTGGAGATGACTTTGATAAAGTGGTA
>CAZLRY010000314.1:0-4265 GCA_964561675.1 uncultured Chitinophaga sp. | reverse complement strand
TTGAACTCAATAAACTGAGTAATCAGTTATATCCGTCCGGATTATCACTGCTCGGACTGCTCCCCAGTATTGAAAACCTGATCAGTAATTACAGGCAACCCGGTGCGCCGGATATCAGTTTTTATTGCAACGATCCGCAGATTGAAGCACTCAGTCACCAGGATAAACTATCTGTTTACCGGATTGTACAGGATTTTATATCGTTGATCCTGACCAGGCATAAAAGCAGTTACATTTTAACCGAGTTGAATTACCGGGATTTCTGCCTGATGATCCGGATTGTGTATAATGGTGACGGACCCCGTATCGATCATGGAAGTGATGAATTCAGGGATATCCGCAGCCGCATTGATTATTACTCCGGGAAGATCAGGGAATTTCACCGTGAAGAAGAAATGGTTTTTATTGCACACCTGGTTTTCCAGCCACCGCACTGATCAGAAATTGATCAGTTGTTTTACTTTCCGGGTGAGCAGGGCCATACTGAGGTATTTGATATTCAGGTACTCAAAATCACGGATCAGCAACAGGGATACGGCCGCTTCCTTGAGAGCAACCGCATTATTAAAACAGTCAAGTGCTTTCTCCCTTGCACCCGCATGGGCATAATCAAGACCCTGCCACAACTGTGAAACATATTCACTTCTTGCTCTCAGGCCGTCATAATGATCATCCACCATTTTCTGTAAAGCCGCATAATCCCCGTCTGTATAAAATTTCAGCAGCGGAAGATTTCCTGATTTACGGGCTGTGGCAATCGCTTCCGTTTTTTCGTTATAGGACCAGTGCAACCTGGATAACTCCTCATAGCGCTTTCTTTTGACCACACTGTCATGTGATTTATCCACCAGGCCTTTCATGCAGGCAAAGGCTTCCTCCTTTTTGTTCATATTGACCAGCAGAAGAATTTTATTCTTTTGCAGATAATCCCACATCGGGTTGACCTCTGCCCCCATTTCAAATATTTTCAGGGCTTCCTCATATTCACCTTTTGCTTCCAGTAAGATGGCCAGCCAGAGATACACATTCGTCTGATTGGGATTCAGGCTGATGGACCTGCGATACGTGATTTCCGCGGCATGCCAGTCAAAACTCTGAAAATACCAATAACCCAGTGAGGCCTGGGTTTCCCCGGAAAAGGAATCAAGTCCGGCGGCCGTATCAATATATTTTTTGGCCTGCCATAGCATCATCACGGGATCTTCATATCCCCTGAATGAAGATAAAAGGTAGGTATCCGCTAACCCGGAGTAGGCCACCGCAAATGTTTTATCCCGGTTTACGGCCTGGATAAAATAATCACGGGCCAGCAATACATCGGCTTTATTCCGGTTTTCCAGCAACAACTTACCCCGGAGGTAATAATCATAAGCCAGCAAATCCGTGGTTGGGATATAATCGAGTTCCCGGGTCTCTTTATTCGACAAACTTGTATTCAGCACTGCGGCAATAGCCAGGGCCACTTCCCGTTGGATGGAGAAGATATCCAGCATCGGACGGTCATAGGAATCGGCCCAGATATGTTCATCAGAGACGGCATTAATAAGCTGGGCTGTGATTCGTACCTGATCCCCGTGACGCTGCACACTTCCTTCAAGTATCAGCGTGACTCCCAGCTCCTTACCGATTTCTTTTACACTTTTAGGTGAATGCTTGTATTGCATGACCGAGGTCCTTGAAATGACCTTATAAGCCCTGATTTTGGAAAGTTGGGTAATAATATCTTCGGTGAGTCCGTCACTGAAGTAATCCTGTTGCGGGTCGCTGCTCAGATTGGCAAAGGGAAGCACGGCTATATTACTGGGTCCGGAAGCGGAAACGGGTGTTTCCGGCACCCCGGAAGGTTGAACGTAAGCTTCTGCCCCTTCTGTGAGTAATTGGTAAATCCGGACCGCTCCTTTTACATTCTTGAGCTTTTCCTCCCTTACGAAAAGGGCTTCCAGTTCCTTTTTATTGGCAATATTGCGGTACACCATTTCCGAGATATAAACGCCGCCTACCGGTGCCAGGGCCTGGATCCGGGAGGCAATATTGACAACATCCCCGAATATATTACCGCTATGCACGAGTACATCCCCCATGTGAATCCCGATTCGCGCCGGAATCCTGGGCTCATTATAAAGGTCTTCCTGGAGTAACTTGGCAAATTCTGCCGCCTCTGTCGAACTTTGAAACAGCAACAGGGAACCGTCTCCGTAATACTGGATAATCTTACCGTTGAGTTCTTCGGCGATCAGTTCCACCGATTCCCTGAAACGGTTCACTTTTTCGACGGCATCTGCCTCGTTTTCCTGCATCATAGCCGTATAACCGACTATATCGGCAAACAGGATCGCCGCCAGTTGATGTGAATGTTCTGCCATTTGGTTGAAGTCTGCGCAAAGTTAATAAAAGCAGAACTGTTTTCTGAAGTGGTTATAGCAGGAAAACATGTTTCTGGAAAAATAGTTAGTTGCGGGAACACCTGGTCGCACCGATTCTACCATTGTCGTTATCTACCTTTTTATTTAAAATAAAATTGCCGGTAATAAAGGCATAGACTTCCGTTTCTGTAAAATCTGTTTATAACAGTCTAGAAGTAAAAAGCGGGTAAATAATAAAAATGTATACTTCAGCCTGAATCGCGTTAATAGTCCAGGCACAAACTCTCGGAGCGAAAACGTAGACCTCTTTCGCTATTTTCAGGATTTATGGTTAGTTCTACCCGGTTTTGATTTTGCAGTTTTCCGCAGTGCCGGACACGTAGATTTACGATTTGGAGGTAAGTTTCTCGTTGATTTGTAGGTAATTGTTCGCTTTACCTGTTATTTTGTTTATCCAATTCTTAAGTCAAAACCAATGGAAATTACTGCACAGCCACTCATCCAGCAGAAAGAATCTGCCAACCGGTACGAGCGCCGGTTTATTCTTCAGCGGAAGCAGCTGCTGACCCTTTTTAATCTCGTACAGTCATTTGGGGTTAGTTCGGCTATGGAAGAGTATGATCAGCGAAAGTTGCGCATTTTCAACCAGGTCAATTTCTTTCAGCTGCTGATCGGTCTGCTCTTTCCGGTAACCGGTGTACTGATGAGTCAGGGATTACCCGCTTCTGCCTGGCTGGTTGCCTGTCTGCCAGCCCTGGTGAGTGTATTGGTGCTTTTCCTGAATTATCAGAAAAAACAGGAAATGGCTTTAGTAGCCTATTTTATCCTCTATCCTTTCTTTACCTGTGTGGTATATCTGTATGGATTTAATCCGGGCATCAGCCTTTCCTTTATTCTATTCGGAATTCTGGCCGTCTTCTTTCTGAATTCCCTGGGCAATATTATTTTTTCGCTTAGTTTTTCCATGGTCAGTTATTTTCTGCTGGCCGTGGTGATTCGTCATCAGCCGTATGAATTACGTGAGATCAGTAATGGTCTTTATCTTATGAACCAGGGCCTTTCCTTATTATTTATTTTTTATGGATTATTCCTGATCAAAAAAGAAAACAGTATCTATCAGGGACGTATTCTGACAAAAAACACGATTCTTGAAGACAAGAACACCCAGATTCAAAAACAAAGCCGGAAACTGGAAGAAAGTGCGACCCTGCTTAAACAACAGGCTACCCAACTGGCTGAACTGAATTCAGTAAAGACAAAATTATTCAGTATCATTTCGCATGATCTGAAAGCCCCGATGTATGCGATCCGGAACCTGTTCAAAGAAGCCCATGAACAAAAACTATCTGCAGATGATCTGAAAAATAATATTCCGGAAGTACTCAATGACATGAACTATGCGGTTGGACTGATGGAAAACCTGCTGCAATGGGCCAAAGCACAGATGCAGGCACATACCGTAAACCCGGAAATCGTGGATATTGAAGATTCCATCAATGAAGTTTACCAGGCACTGCTGCTTCCTGCCCGTAACAAAGGAGTGATCTTGTTGAATGATGCCCCTCCCAAAGTATTTGGCTATTGTGATAAAGATATGATGAGCCTCGTATTGCGTAACCTGCTGTCCAATGCCATCAAATTCACCCCGGAAAAAGGGAAGATCTGTATCGGTGTACACGAACACCCGACTTTTCTTGAAATCTATGTTCAGGACAGTGGAATGGGTATGAGCCACGAAGCCCTGATGCGCATCCGGAATAATGATTATTTCACCACCAAGGGTACAGCCAGTGAATCCGGTACCGGACTGGGACTGATGCTCTGCAAAGAGTTTCTGGTAAGAAACGGTGGTCAGCTCTATATTGAAAGTGAGCCCGGCGAAGGAAGTACGTTCTCGTTTTC
>CAZLRY010000313.1:3110-4268 GCA_964561675.1 uncultured Chitinophaga sp. | reverse complement strand
CGGGCATTTTGCCAGGCCAGTCCGGTGACGGCATGAATACCACTGGCATTATCGCCAAACGCAATAGCACTGTTGGTGAAATTCTTAGTGTTCTGGTAAATACAACCCAAACGGCCCAGCTGGCGGCGGATAAAATTTAATTCGCCTACGGCCCGGGTATAACACTGGGCACATTCATCTTCCCTTTTACAACTGGAAGACATCATGGAGTTGGGGGTTGTGGAAAAATCAGGCGAACACTCCCCGCTGCTCAGGGCCTGACTTGAATTATACAGGTCCTGCGCATCCTCATACAAGCCCAACGCGGTATTTAAATGCCCGATGGCATCATTGATTCCGTTGGCGACATTGGTCGTATTCTGATTGGCTTCCTCCAATTGGTTGAGTTCATTCTCTCCCATTTGTTGTACTACATCATTGTCCCCTTCATTTTGTGCCAGGCATTGCAGACTGACCATACAAAACAGTATTAAACAGATTTTTTTCATATCCTTATTTTTTACTTTTTTTCATTTTAAATACCAGGTAGGCAATTACCACTACCATCAATCCGATCAGGATATACAGGTAATTCTCTTTGAAAAAATTCCCGCCTTCTCCTTTTACTGGTGCTGCTCCTTCTTCTTTAAACGGAGAAGTAATACCCACTTCCTTTGCTTCCTTACCCGTCCAGGTGATCATGGTATAACTGGCCGGTTTCTGCTCTGCAATGACCATAATTCCGAAGTCTCCCTCCGTTTTAAATTGCTCCTGGTAATGACGCTTCTCCCCCGTTTCCCCGCTCCGGTTAGCGGTTTTCCAGTTGTCTTTGCAAAGTTGAACCCGGATATTCCCATTCCCCTCCGGTGCGGTCAGTCCGAAATAAACCGGCGAAAACATACTCAGGCCCTTGACAAAATAAAAAGCCGTGTCTTTTACCTGGGTAACCGTAGTGACATTCATCATCCCCCGACGCAGGGTATCCTCCTTTTTATAATTCACCATAAGCAGCTCTGTGGGGGTGATATTATCCAGGGTAAAAGGTTGGGCCCGCAGCAGTCCACCGGACAAAAGGGCAAGTGCAAAAAGCATGAAGATTGAAAAGCGCATATACATCTGGTTAATGGTAAAAGATGGCATGAAGCCGGTTTCGAATGCGCTGTAAAGATTTGAAAAGAA
>CAZLRY010000313.1:0-3010 GCA_964561675.1 uncultured Chitinophaga sp. | reverse complement strand
TGCAACGCCTTCGCCACCGCTTCCGTCCCACAACTGACATGCAGTTTATGGTAGATATTCTGAAGGTGTTTCTTAACGGTATCAATGGTCACGCTGCTTTTATCGGCGATCATTTTGTAGGAATTTCCTTTAACCAGCAGTTCCAGGATAACGGTTTCGCGAGGGGTAAGATTATACTGCGGGATGACTGGTTTTGATTGACGGAAAAACTGGAAGACTTTCTGTGCCACAAAGGGGCTCATCGCTACGCCCCCGCCCATTACTTCCTGCAGGGCGCTGACCAATTGTAAGGGGGAGGTTTTCTTCAGCAGGTAACCATCGGCCCCGGCACAGATGGAATCGAAGATGCGGTTGTCATCGTCAAACATGGTATGCATCACCACTTTTACTTCCGGTTTGGCATTCTTGATCTGGCGGACGCCTTCAATGCCGCCGATACCGGGCATATCAATATCCATGACCACCAGGTCGGCCTCATACTCCAGTACCATCTCAGCCGCCGCATCGCAATGCGGGAAAGAAGCGGATACGGTAAATAACTGCTCATCATCCAGCAGCAGCTCCAGTGACTGACGGAGCCGTGTATTGTCTTCAAATATGAGAATGCGATAAGCCATATACCCCGAAAATAAGGATTCATTGATTAGTGCCACATTACACAATCGGGTACCCTGCATTACCCGACCTTCATCGAAAGCTCGATCCGGGTACCTGTTCCCGGGGCAGCATGTATACTGAGCTGTCCCCCGGCTGCACCTGCCCGCTGCTCCATGTTATGAAGTCCGTTGCCAGCCCGCAATGTAGAACGGTCAAACCCCTTCCCGTTATCACTGATCAGCATGTTCAGCTGATTGTCTGTAACCTTAACTTGCACGAGGGCTTCCGTAGCGCCTGAATACTTGACCAGGTTATTCACCGCTTCTTTAAAGATCAGGTACAGGTCACGGCGTTGGGTCATACTCAGCTGAAACCCGCTCTCTGTCTCCGGAAATTCAAACCGGCTATTGATGTTTTTCCCATCAAACATATCGGCGGCATATCGTTTCATCCGGATAAACAAGGTATCCGGCTGATCATAGCGGGGGTTGATATTCCAGACAATATCGGAGAGCGACTCGCTGATCCGTTGAATGTCTTCCGAAGCCTTGGACAGATACCCGGCCGACTTTTCCGGCTGACTGAGATTCCGCCGGGCCAACTCGTTCAGAATATTAATATTACTCAACGAAGCCCCGATATCATCGTGCAGGTCCTGGCTGATATGATTGCGCATAGCCAGCAGACTCTCCTGTTGTTCCAGTTTTTTCTTCAACTGGTACCGGTTAAAAAACAAGTACCCGAGTAATAAAAGAAGCCCCAAACCGGCCAGCAGGAAATTCCGGAAGTTCTTCTGGTTCCGGATCGTCCGTTCCTGCAATTGTTTTTCTTTATTGGCCAGCTGTAATTGTTGCTGGTTGGCGGTGGCAATCAGTTCTTTCTTCACCAGTTCCTCTTCCTGCTGACTGATCCTCGCTTCCTGCAATTCTTTTGTCTTGGAAAGCAGGTCGATTTCATTTTGTTTTTGTAAGGCCAGAGCCGCATTCCCTTCAATCACCGCCCGTTGTTTTTCAATCTCCAATTGCCGGATCTGCTGGGCTGTATTCAACCGGATGATCTCTTTGTCTTTCTTCTCCGTTTCATAGCGGGTATTGATTTCGGCAATAGAGGATTTGGTATTCTCAGACACAATGCTGTCCCGGTACAAAATATACTTCCGGTAATGATCATAGGCCGCGGCAAAATTCCGTTGATCTGTATAATAGTCGCTGAGTTGGAAGTAGAGGTCACGCAGATTGGCCCGGTCCCGGATCGGGCGAAGAATATTCATTGATTTTGAAAAGTAATCCAGCACCAGGGCGGAATCCTTATCCAGGCGCCTGGCCGAAATTGCTGCTGCCATATACCTCCGGGCCAGCATGGCCTGATCCTTCCTGCTTTTCTCCAGGGCGCTGATGGCTTTCAATTCGTAATCGTAGGCCTCGGCAATTTTATTATTGTTGTAATAAAGATTAGCTGCGGTAACATAGGAATGAACGATCCGTTGTTCCACCTTACTTTGCAAGGCATACTTCACACATAACTGCAGGTACTTCTCGGCCTCTTCATTGTTGATGCTTGTATAGTATTGACTGATATTACAACAGCCAATCGATAAGCGGCTGACATCGCCGGATTTTTCGCGGTAGACCAGTGATTTTTTTGCATACTCTATGGCCTTGAGCCGGTCATTCAATCCATAATAAACCGTTGACAGGTTATTATAGGCGGCCCCGAGTTCGCCATACTTGTCCGGAAAATGATTTTCATATATACCGATTGACTTCACCAGGCATTCCGCCTGCTTACTGAGCTCTCCCTTCCGTCCCCAGGTATACCCGAGATCATTATAAGCTAATGCTGCGTAACGAGTCGGGTGTTTCCCCAGGTAATGCTGTAAACTTTTATCGAAGAGCGTTACGGCCGCGTCAAACCGGTCGCTGTACATATGTATCTGTGCCTGTTGCATCCAGCCAACTGCTACAACCAGTGAATCCTTTGTTTGTAAACCTATTTTCACCACGGTCTCGGCTGTTTCATCAGCTTTTTTCAGGTCATCTTTTTCAATATAGATATCCGCGGCCTCGATGAGAGAATAAGCCTGCCCCTTTTTAAAGTTTTTTTCCCGGCTGTAATCGGTTGCCAACCCGCAATAATAGAGTGCGGAATCATAATTACTTTCCGTAAAATGATCTTCCGCTTTACTGATCAGTGAAAAAACATAGAGGGAATCGGCCTGCCGGTTTTGCGCTTTCAGTTGCATACCGGACAAGAGAAGGAACAGTAAAAACCACAAAGGCCTTAGTTTCATTAGTAAAAAATACAATTTATTCCTGAAACGCAAGGTGTCTTACCTTTACCCGATGAACGAAACACATCCGGTGGTCCTGTTTGACGGAGTTTGTAATCTCTGTAACCATTCGGTGCAGTTTAT
>CAZLRY010000312.1:0-4297 GCA_964561675.1 uncultured Chitinophaga sp. | reverse complement strand
AACGTTCTGAAGGATGGGAGAAAAAAGGACAACGTTTTAATATGTGCGGTTACGCAGCGCCAAAACTGGATGTGGTACGTATTGGCGTGGTCGGACTGGGGATGCGGGGTTCTGATGCGGTAGAAAGATTAAGCTATATCGATGGCGTGGAAATCACCGCGCTCTGTGATAAATATTCTGACCGGGTGACGGCCGCCCAGAAGACATTGGAAAAAACGGGCCGTCCGAAAGCAAAAGAATACAGTGGGGAAGAAGGCTACAAAGCCCTTTGCGAAAGCAATGAGGTGGACCTTGTTTACACGCCCACCCCCTGGCATCTGCATACACCGGTTGCCTTATATGCCATGCGCCATGGTAAACATGCCGCTACTGAAGTTCCTGCCGGTAAAACCATGGATGAATTATGGGACCTCGTGGAAACCTCAGAAAAAACAAAGCAGCATTGTATGATGCTGGAAAACTGTTGTTACGATTTCTTTGAACTGCTCACCCTGAATATGGCCCGCCAGGGAATGCTCGGTGAACTCGTACATGCGGAAGGCGCCTACATCCATGACCTGAGTAAGGACTGGAACTTTAATAAAAAGGCCTATGCCGATATGTGGCGGTTGAAAGAAAATATCGGCCACAACGGAAATCTTTATCCCACCCATGGTTTGGGACCGATAGCCCAATGTATGGATATCAACCGGGGCGACCGCTTCGATCACCTGGTCAGTATGAGTACCAATGATTTTACGATGAATAATATGGCCAAGGAACTGGCGGCCAAAGATGATTTCTTCAAAGAGTATGTGGATCGGCCCTACCGTGGCAATATGAATACAACACTCATCCGCACGTATAAGGGTAAGACGATCATGGTACAACATGATGTATCTACGCTCCGGCCTTATTCCCGGATCCACCTGGTGAGTGGCACAAAAGGCGCTGCTCAAAAATGGCCCGGACCACAACGCATCGCGATGGGACATAGCTGGATGAAACCGGAGGATCAGAAAAAGCTGGAAGAAAAATATGCCCTGCCGATTGTTAAACATATCGGGGAGATTGCGAAAGAGGTAGGCGGACATGGCGGCATGGACTTTATTATGGACTGGCGGCTGATCGATTGCCTGCGTAATGGATTACCGTTGGATCAGGATGTATATGATGGAGCCGCCTGGAGTTGCCTGATGCCGCTGAGTGAGCGATCAGTGAATAAAAAATCAAGGACGATCGATATACCCGATTTTACCCGGGGTGCCTGGCAGACCAATAAACCCGTTGACCTCACCCTCAATGGTGGTGGCACAACCGGTGTACGGAAACAAAAGCCATCCTTGCAAATGAAATAGTTTCAATCCGAACTGAATTTTCTGCTATGCCTGTTTTGTTAAACAAAGCAGGCATATTGCTTTTAAACCTGTAATTTTATAGTTGCGTACGTGTATAAACTGCTTATTGACTGAACTAATAATTTCATGAAGGCACTGACAGTAATAACAGACCCCGTCTACAAAGAACCCGCCGGTTTTACGGCTTACGAAAAATTCTGGCTAAAGTACATCCAAGATAAAAGAGACCTGCCCTTTATACACCTGCTTACCTCGATTCATATCCTGGTGATACCGGTTGCCATTTTATTATATACCCCCGTGCTGGAAGGCTGGTACTGGTGGCTGGCTTATATACCCTATTTCTATGTTTCCCAGATGTATTTTAAAGGCCGTTTCGGGTTGATGCTGCATTGCATTTGTCATCGCAAACTGTTTAAGAAAAATTACACCTGGTTGTTTCACTATATCATCTGGATCGTCTGCCCGTTTTTTGGCCATACCCCTGAAACCTACTTCGCCCATCACATGGGCATGCATCACGTGGAAAACAATATGGAAGATGATGCCAGCAGTACGTTGCGCTATCAGCGGGACAGCCTGTCTGGCTTCCTGGCATATGTGGGCCGTTTCCTGGTACTCGGGTTTTCCGACACATTTATGTATTTCTTCAGCCGCAAGCGCAAAAAATTTTACATGCGGCTGACCGCCGGTGAAATGTCGTTCTACCTCTTTTGTATTGCTATGTGCTTTGTGAACCTGAAAGCAACGCTCTTCATCTTCATCATTCCCTTTGTATTTGCCCGGGTGGTTATGATGCTTGGCAACTGGACCCAGCATGCCTTTGTGAACCTGGAAGACCTGGAGGATAATACCATCAACTGTATCAACACAAAATACAACCAGATGTGCTGGAACGATGGCTACCATGCCATTCACCATATACGTCCGGCCATGCATTATACTGAAATCCCCGGTGAATTCTTAAAGACAAAAGACGAACTGGCCCGTAAAAAAATCCTGGTCTTCGACGGCATCCATTACCTCCACATCTTCATCTGGCTTATGACTAAACGATACGACAAACTGGCCCATAACCTGGTGAACGTAAACAATATGTTCAGTTCGGAGGAAGAAGCGATCAGGGTGATGAGAGAGCGCACTAAGAAAGTTAAAAGTTCGTAGTTAGTAGATAGTAGTCTTGCTTTTTCTGGAACGTGGATAACCGTCAGATAAGAATAAAAAGCAGATACAGACAAAAATTCAATGAAATAAACTTAAAAGGAGAAATAGCAGATGATGCCATTTCTCCTTTTTAGTACGAGATACGAAGTACAAAGTATGACTGAAATGTTTGAACTAATATTTTTTAACAAGCGCCTTTGACTGCTGACTGCCTCCTGCCGACTGAAGCCTGCCTCTTTCTTTTCACCTCTTTCAACTAAAATCCAAGGTCTTCTGAAATGAGACTACGAACTACCGACTACGAACTACGAACTAGTCTACTTCTCTCTTCGGCGCCACCACCGGCAGTCTGACTTCATGAATCAGCAGGTTCAGTTTTTTCAGTTCCTCATCTAGCACATTCTTCAGTTGCTGGAGTTGTATATCGGTTTGTGCGGCCAGGTCAGCAAAAGCTTCTTTGGCCTGTTTTGAAGGAGCGGTATTACCGGCAGCGGCAGCATTGTATACACCGGCGATTTTGTCATCCAGACGGATCGGGTAATTCAGTACATCCTGTCCGCTTTTCGCTTTCGTCTGATGCAGGGCTTCCTCAATAGCGGTCAGTTGCTTGTTGATCGTATCCATCTGTTGTTTCAATTCGCGGGGAATGGCTTTGCCAACACGGCCACTGATATCGGACAGTTGCTGACGGATATCTTTGATATTCTTCATGCCTTTCATTACCGCTGTGAATTTATCACGAATGGCTAACAGAAAATTCACCTGTTCTTCATACTCTGCATTGGTGGTGGAATAATTAGGATCACCGAGAATGGTAAACTTCACATCGGCTGAATCGGTACCGGAACGGAAGCGGGCGGTATATTCACCGGGTGCTGCTTTGGGACCACGTACAAACCCATTCCACAGAATCAGGCCTTCCATGCGATCTGCTTCGGGGTGATTCATATCCCATATAAACTGGTTCATCCCTTTTTTCAAGTCGATCTTATTTTCTTTTGATGTGGTGGAATAGGTCTTTATCAGCTTATTACTTTTATCCAGCAGGGCCACAGAAAGCTTTGTGGAATCAGTTACATTTTTGAGATAATAATTGATCACGACGCCGGAAGCCGGATTCATTCCTGCATTCTGAATATCGCCTCCGCCTCCCCGGCGACCACGACCACCACCGGGTGTTCGATAGGCCGGATTAACGTCAAATACATGCAGACTTTTATTCAAAATTTCTTCTTTGGCCTGTTGCACCACAGAGAGGTCATCCATGATCCACAAACTCCGACCCTGGGTGGCCACGATCAGGTCATTATTTTTGATCAGCAGGTCCGTGATGGGTGTAACCGGCAGGTTATGCTGGAAAGAACGCCAGTTGGCGCCGCCATCATAGGAAATATACATGCCGAATTCTGTTCCGGCATATAACAAACCCGGACGTTTTTTATCGGCCCGGATCGCACGGGTAAAATGTAAAGCAGGGATGCCATTACTGATAGACTTCCAGGTTTTGCCATAATCTTCCGTCATATACAGATAAGGCCTGAAATCATCCGATTTATACCTGGTACCGGCAAAGTATGCGGTACCCTTTTTAAACGGATCAGCATCAATGCAATTCCACATCATCATCGGCGGGCAGTCTTTCGGGGTGACATTCTCCCAGTTTTTACCTCCATCCTTACTTACATGAATCAGCCCATCATCACTGCCGGTCCATAAAAGATCTTTTTCATACGGCGATTCTGCCGCTGTGAAAATGGTGCAATAATATTCCACGGAGGTATTGTCCTGTGTTACCG
>CAZLRY010000311.1:0-4302 GCA_964561675.1 uncultured Chitinophaga sp. | reverse complement strand
GGTGGTGAGGACCGGCCCAGATATAAATAAAAATCAGCGCCCAGAAGTGAATGATGGAAAGACGATAAGAATAAACGGGTCGATTAGCCGCTTTGGGCAGAAAATAATACATCAGACCCAGAATAGGAGTAGTCAGGAAGAAAGCCACCGCATTATGTCCATACCACCATTGTACCAAGGCATCCTGCACACCGGCATACCAACTGTAGCTTTTGGTAAGAGAAACCGGAATAGCAATGGAGTTTACAATATGCAGCATGGCTACGGTAACCCAGGTAGCTATATAAAACCAGATGGCCACATAAAGATGACGTTCCCTTCTTTTCAGGATCGTACCAAACATGTTGATACCGAAAATCACCCATACAAGTGTAATCGCAATGTCGATCGGCCATTCGAGCTCTGCATATTCCTTACTGGTAGTAATACCCATCAATAAAGTAATAGCTGCAGCTGCAATAATGGCCTGCCAGCCCCAGAAATGGATCCAGGATAATTTATCACTGAACATCCGGGCTTTACAAAGCCGCTGAAGGGAATAGTAGACCCCTGTAAAAATGGAGTTTCCGACAAATGCAAAAATGATGGCATTGGTGTGCAAAGGACGGAGACGGCCAAATGTGGTGGGAGCAATATTCAGACTGATCGCCGGATAGTAAATCTGGATAGCAGCCCATAATCCCGCCAGCATGCCTACGATACCAAACACGATCGTGGCAATTCCGAATGCCTTCACAATCTTGTTGTCATAATAGAATTTTTCTACTTGCATAAAACTGGGTTGTTGTTTGTTGATTTATACGGTTTTGGTGGATGCAGGTTTGTCCTCAAACAGAATGCGGGAGGAGGGAGAGAAATCATCTTCAAACTGGCCGGACTTTACGCCCCATAGAAAAGCAACCAGAAAGATGGCTGCAACAGAAATACTGGCAATCATTAAGATGATAATTACACTCATGTTTAGTTCAATTAGGGGTAAAAATATTTTGTCACGACAGTGTAATGGTTAACCACTATCAACAAGCGGGCTGATTTTAATCAGTCAAACCCATTGATTCAGGAGTTTGTGTCGTATTTACAGTTTCAATCGTTTGGCAATCAGGCTACTGCTGCCGAAAGTCAGTAACAGGATACTCAGGGAGCTGCTGGGCATCAGAATCGCCGCAATTAAAGGGGATAAAGTACCCTGCACGGCAAAAAAGAGCCCGATTACATTATAGACTATCGACAGCACAAAACTGGCCACCACAATATTCCGGTTGGCCCGGCAAAGCCGGATAAACCGGGTAAGCCCGGACAGTTTCTTCGCTTCGATAATGGCATCACTGGAAGGGGTGAAATTGTTGGTTTGTTCAGCTACGGCTATTCCTATATCACTCTGTTTCAAGGCTCCGGCGTCATTGAGGCCATCCCCGATCATCATTACTTTCTCCCCTTTTTCCTGCAAAAACCGGATATAATTCAACTTGTCCTCTGGTTTCTGGTGAAAAAGCAGGGTGGCATTGGAGCCCATCAGCTTTTGCAGGTTTTCCTGTTCAGCCATATTATCACCGGATAAAACAGATAGCTTATACTCTTTTTTCAGCTCCCGGATCAGTTCAGGAATCGCTTCCCGGTAATGATTGCTGAACCGGAAATGGCCATACACTTCATCGCCCAATCGCACAAAAACACTGGTGCCGGCTGCGTGCCCGGTATTGCCGGTAGTAAATGCATACGAGCCCAGTTTTACCGTTTCGTCAGCAAACTGACCTTCGATACCCTGACCGGGTATTTCCTTAAAACGATCAATATCAAATCCCTGCTTTCTGCCGATATGCCGGGCCAGCGCCTTACTCAATGGATGATTGGAATGATCGGCCAGTGCGGCAACCTGTTGCAACTGCAATTCACTCAATTCTTTTCCTTCGTAAACGATGTCTTGTTCCTGTGAAGACGTGAGTGTGCCGGTCTTATCAAATACGATATGCGTAGCTTTTCCCAGGTCTTCAATGGTCTGGGCATTCCGCAGGTATAAATGATTACGTCCAAGGATCCGCAATATGTTTCCATTGGTAAATGTATTGGAGAGAAACAGGGCGCAGGGACAGGCAATGATAAAAATGGAAGTCATGGCCGGCCATACCCTGGACGGATCGTTGAACTGCCAGTAAATAACCGTAGCAGCGGCAATCGCCAGCACGATATAGGTAAAATACCGGCTGAGCAGGTGTACAAATGATTTGGTATTGATCTCCTCCTGCTCTTTGAATTCATCCCGGTTCCAGAGTTTGGTCAGGTAACTCTGCGTCACTTCTTTTACTACCAGGATCTCGATATTGCCTTCGGTCTGTTTACCTCCGGCATATACGATTTCCCCTATCTCTTTTTGTACTGGCAGCGATTCGCCGGTTACAAAACTATAATCAATAAAAGCCTTACCCCTTGTCAGCAAGCCATCAGCGGGAATCAGCTCTTCATTATGGATCAGCAGGGTGTCACCGGGTTTGATATCCGGTAAGGCAGTTGGCGTCTCTTTCCCCTCTTTTAATACAGAGATTGCGATCGGGAAATAAGAAGTATAATCTCGTTCAAAGGATAACTGGCGGTAGGTTTTGTCCTGCAGGATCCGGCCGGCCAACATAAAGAAAACGATGCCCGTCATGGAATCAAAATAACCACCACCGGTCCCGCTGATGACCTCATAGGCGCTCCGGATAAAGGTGATGATTACCGCCAGGGCAATGGGGGCATCTATATTGAGAAACTTATGCTTCAGGCTTTTCCAGGAAGAAATATAAAAGGGTAAGGCCGAATACAATAATACAGGGATCGCCAGTCCGAAATTGGCCCAGCGGAAAATGGTGAGCAATCCTTTTTCGCTGGCATCAATACCCAGGTACTCTGGGAAGCTCATCAGCATAATATTACCAAAGGCAAAGCCGGCCACCCCGATCTGGTAAACCATACTTCTGTCGATAGCCGGCCTTTTTTCTTTGAGGTCATTCAGGCTGATATAAGGTTCATAACCGATATTGGTCAGGGTTTCTGCCACGCTCCGCAGACTGGTTTTATCCTTGAGGAAGACGATATCGGCTTCTTTTCGTGTAAAATTGACTTTACTGGACACAACCCCCGGGTTTAGCCGGTGCAGGTTTTCGAGCAGGTAAAGACAGGAACTGCAGTGCATCTGGGGCAGGTAAAAAGTGATATGGACCTGCTTTTCATCTTCAAAACTGATCAGTTGTAATTGTATTTTCTCATCATCCAGAAAGGCGAACTTGTCATGCCGTACCCGCACCCGCTGATTGATTCCCGGATTGTCGTTAAGGTTGTAATACTCACAGAGTTCGCTCTGGTTAAGGATCTGGTAAACCATTTTGCAACCATCACAACAAAACACTTTTTCAGCCATCCTGATCTTTGTATTCAGGCAGGTTTCCCCACAGTGGTAGCAATGAATTTCCTGTTCAGTTATAACGGAGGAGGACATAATAGGTGAAAAAATGTTGAAGTTGCTAAAATAGCCGCAGAACCCGGAGCAGGGCCTGAGAAAGTTCACCCGGCAAACTGATTTTTATCAAAACGTTGGTTTTGCCTATTTTGCACCAGTTTTAGCAACAAAAAAACCAACCGCACTATGCCGCAAAGAACGATTCTGATTATCGATGACAATGAAGATATCCGGGAGAATACTGCTGAAATCCTCTCCCTTGGGGGGTACAAGACCCTGACGGCCGAAAACGGGAAAAGAGGGGTGGAAGCTGCTTTACTGGAAAAGCCAGACCTGATTGTCTGTGATATTATGATGCCGGAACTGGATGGTTATGGGGTACTTCACCTGCTTCGGAAGAATCCGGAAACCGAAAATATTCCCCTGATCTTCCTGACAGCCAAAGCAGAACGCAGTGATCTCCGCAAGGGAATGGAGATGGGTGCTGATGATTATATCACGAAGCCCTTTGAAGAGATTGAGCTGATGAATGCCATCGAATCCCGGCTTAAGAAATATGAAGTACTCCAGAAAAATTACAATGCAAGCGGAAAAGGCCTGAGCGAACTGGCCAATGATCTCCGGGAATCCGGGATGCTCCAGTTCAACCCCGACAATTATAATTCTGAATTATATACCAAAAAGCAGGTGATATATGCCGAGGGCAAACGCCCCCGTTTCCTGTATTTTCTGGTAAAAGGAAAAGTAAAGGGCTTCAAAACACATGAAGACGGGAAAGAGTATATCACGGATCTGTACAGTGATGGTGATTTTATCGGATACCCGGCCCTTATTGAGGAAAAAAATTATGATGATTCGGCAGTGGCCCT
>CAZLRY010000310.1:0-4336 GCA_964561675.1 uncultured Chitinophaga sp. | reverse complement strand
CCCTGTACAAACTGCTTATTCAGCTGACCGCTGATCATCGGACCCATCAGGCGGCCGATGGGGAAGGGCAGTTCGCCGCTGTTTTGCCAGGTAACCTTGGTTTCGTTTCCGTCGCCCCAGGATTCAAAGAGCCAGTTATCGCTGGCTTTGCTGTTCATAGGTTTGATAAACTGCAGATCGAAATTTATATGCTTTGCATCCATACTCAGGAGCGTAAGACTCCCAATACCGACTTTCTTCCCCTCCCAGGCATATTTATGTCCGGATTGTCCTGCTGTGCCGGTTATGGTACTTTTAGCGCTAGGATCGGATTGCTGCCAGGGGTTCCATTGACTGTAATAATTGAGGTCGCTTATGCGTTGCATCACGTAATCGGCTGGTCGTTTGATAATAATATTCTTCTCTACATTGTAGGATTTGGGAAGCAGGGAGGCAGCGATCAGTAACACAGCAAATAAGCCGAGAACGATATAAAGTAAAAGCATGGCAAACGGTTTAGACTGTTAATTTAAGAAATTCCTGAGGGCTGCCCGTGATTATTCCATCAGCGGCGGGTGCGGTAAAAACGGAGGGGACGAAGATAAATGGCTCCTTCCCGGGTATAGAATCGGGTGGCCAGCTGTGTATAGTTGCCTGCAGCATCCGTTCCCTGAACTTCAAAATGCAGGTGGGGAAAAGCTGAATAGCCGGTATTGCCACTATACCCAATGGGTTGTCCGTCTGTCACCATATCCCCTTCATTGACCAACACCCCGTCTTTTTTAAAATGCCAGTACCAGGCCGTACTGCTGTCTGCATGCCGGATAATCACATAATTGCCTTCAGACAGGTATTCGGGTTTCAGCCCCCCTTTATCCGAATCCTTCCTTACTGATGTAACAATTCCCTCCCGCGCCGCACAGACCAGGGTTCCTGTTTTCACTTTAAAATCGAGTGCACGTTCTCCCTTATGACTGAATGGGGTTTCATACCCCTGGATCACAAATACATTCTTCCCTGTCTTGAAGGGGATTGAATATATATAACTGCTGTCCGCTTTGAATTTACCATTGACAAGATCCCGCACCGAATACGTCTGCTTTGGACCACTGCATGCCCCTATCAGCAAACAAAAAGGGATTATATATTTAAAAAAAGAGAAGGACACAAAAAAGATAGACCTGTAATATACAAAACAGAATAGAAAAAGGGCTGCTTCCTTATCAGAAACAGCCCTTACTTTAAGCATTTTTTATAAAGTGGCCATATCGATCACAAACCGGTACTTCACATCACTCTTCAATAAACGCTCATACGCTTCATTGATCTGATCCATGCGGATCATTTCAATATCGCTAACAATATTATGCTCCGCGCAATAGTCCAGCATTTCCTGTGTTTCCGGCAAACCACCGATGAGTGATCCCCCCAGGCTCTTGCGGCCGAAAATAAGACTCATGGGATGTAACGGCACCGGCTCCGGCGGCACACCCACACAGACCATGACCCCGTTGGTACGCAGCATGCCGAGATAGAAATTATAATCATGCGGTGCGGAAACCGTATCAAGAATAAAATCTAAAGAACCCATCACGGATTTGGCCTGCTCCTCATTACTGGTGAGGATGAATTTATGGGCACCCAGGCGTTTTGCATCTGTTTCTTTCGAAGGGCTGTGACTGAGCATGGTCACTTCTGCACCCATGCTGACCGCAAACTTAACCGCCATATGTCCAAGACCACCCAGGCCCAATATACCCACCTTCATGCCTTTGCCCACCTTCCAATGACGCAGTGGTGAGTACGTGGTAATGCCTGCACAAAGCAATGGTGCCGTTGCGGCAAGATCCAGTTTGTCAGAAATACGCAGTACAAAATCTTCATGACATACAATGCTTTTACTGTACCCGCCATACGTAATGCCACTGCCGTCTCTTTCAAATCCGTTGTAACTGAAAACACCTCCCTGTGCACAATACTGTTCCAGTCCCTCTTTACAATTATCACATTCCCGGCAACTATCCACGAGACAAC
Source organism: uncultured Chitinophaga sp. (assembly GCA_964561675.1). Classification (GTDB taxonomy): domain Bacteria; phylum Bacteroidota; class Bacteroidia; order Chitinophagales; family Chitinophagaceae; genus JJ008. The sequence goes on along the minus strand of CAZLRY010000310.1, from coordinate 2,323 downwards.
CAATCCCGGCGAGGTCACCCACTTTAAACTTCTTTACATGATCTCCCACAGCAGTCACACGGCCCACTATTTCATGTCCGGGTACAACAGGGTAAACCGTCATACCCCATTCATTACGGGCAAAGTGAAGATCCGAGTGGCAAACGCCACAGAATAAGATTTCCATTTCCACATCATGTGGTTTGGGAGCTCTGCGCTCGAGGGACCAGGGTTCAAGGGGCGTGTTGGCACTGTGGGCAGCGTAGGCTTTGGTAGCAGGCATATATTTCTTTTTAATTTGACTAAATATACCCTTATTAAAAGAGAACCAGGTATTAATTAATCGTTTCCCGGATGGCAAACTATGAATGTACATGCGTTGACCACCCGACAACAATGATGAATATCAACTGTCAGTTAATAACTGGTCATATCAGTGGGCTTTCCGGCACCGTTAGCTTACTGCCGGGACACAGATAATGTGCGATCTGCTTACTTTATAAATCAGCTATATGAAAAAGCTTCTCTTTTTATCGCTTGCATTGCTGATTTGCAGTGCATTGCTTGCCCAGGGAAGCGGGAATACAGTAAACAAACATTCCTTTCTTGCATTTCATGCAGGACCTTCATTTCCTGTGGGCGCATTCGGCAGTAATAATCCCGGCAATGATGATGCAGGGCTGGCCAAAACCGGTTATACCATTGCCATGAACTATGGTTACCGGTTAAATAGTCCGCTTGGCCTGGAGGCTGCTGTTTTCTACAACCACTTTGGCACCCAGAAAATGGTGCTGACGGTAGACGTGGGTGACGGTACCCGTACCATTGATATGACATTGGATGACTGGCACCTCTATGGCATCAGTGTTGGACCTTCACTTGAATTCAGCCTGGCTAAAAAAATGAGTGCAGGTCTTCATGTTATGGGCGGGGTAGCCAATGTCCGCCTGCCCGCTTTCTACTTCGATGGGGAAGATGCCACTAAAGCCGATTGGGGAATCGGACCAGTGGTACAGGCCGGCTTGAACCTGAAGATCGATGCCGGCAAACAGGTTTTCTTCTTTGTTAACGGGGATTACCAGTTTATGCGGCCCGTATTTAATGTACTGGATCTCTGGACTGATGAATCTGAAAAAGCTTATCAGAAAATATCCGTACTGCAAGCCTCAGCCGGAATCGGATTCCGGTTCTGAGTGTGTGTTTGTGAGTCCGTCTCCCGGTCACTGGCCGGGAGACTTTTCAATTCATGGAGTTGTAAGGATTATCTTTGTGCCGTCCCGTTTATGGACCAGGGTTCATAAAACCAACGAAAACAGGAGACTCCTTTGACAGACAATTCCAATTTATCAGCTGCCTCCAAAAGAACCATGCGCATTGCCGTATCGGCCTTTTATTTCTGCATGGGTTTCAGTTTCGCCTCATGGGCAAGCCGGATTCCGGATATCAAAGCGAAACTTCACATGAATGAAGCAGCGTTGGGTACAGTGCTGCTTTGCCTCCCGGTCGGACAATTACTGATGATGCCCTTCTCGGGGCGACTGGTCACGAAATACGGCAGTAAAAAAATCCTCTCCTTTGCTATTGTTTTATATACGCTTGAACTGACCAATATCGGTTGGGCTACCGAAATGTGGCAGCTCGGCCTGGCCCTTTTCATATTCGGCATCGTTGGGAATATGTCCAATATCTCCGTCAATACGCAGGGAGTGCTGGCCCAGAATATTTATGGTCGTCCTATTATGACCACGTTCCATGGTATCTGGAGTTTGTCCGGCCTTACCGGCGCGCTCGTGGGTTGGCTGATGGTCAATCTGAAAGTTCCCCCGAGACCACACTTCTTCATTGTAGCCGGTTTAGTACTGATCACCGTCTTCATTGCCTGGAAATACCTGATTGCCGGGACCTCATCTCCAGCCGGAAATAGCAAACTATTCTCTAAACCTGAAGGTGTACTGGTAAAACTCGGTATCATCGCCTTTTGCAGTATGGCCGCCGAAGGAGCGATGTTTGACTGGAGCGGCGTTTATTTCCGGGAAGTGGTGAAAGCACCGGTGTCCATGGTCATCCTGGGCTACACCAGTTTTATGATCATGATGACCGCCGGGCGTTTTATGGGCGATCAGCTGATTGCAAAAATCGGAAGAAAGAAAACACTCCAGATAAGTGGTATTCTTGTGTTCACCGGTTTAACAATCTCGGTACTTTTTCCCTGGGTAGTGACTGCAGCCATCGGCTTTATGATTGTGGGATTAGGTGCCTCATCGGTGATTCCTACTATTTACAGTACGGCCGCGAGTGCTTCTAAAAAATCACCCGGTATGGCCTTAGCCGGTGTTTCCAGTAT
>CAZLRY010000309.1:0-4354 GCA_964561675.1 uncultured Chitinophaga sp. | reverse complement strand
GTCTGATTGCGGCCAACCGGACACCGCATCCGGGTTTATATGAAGTGAAGAAAGTTTACCAGGATATCCGCTTTGTGGCAAAAGATATCAGTAAAGGGGAGATCATTGTAAAAAATAATTTTGGCTTTAATTCGCTGGAGAAATATGCTTTCTACTGGACATTAGTACGGAACGGGCAGGAAGTACATCGTGAAACATTTGCTGTCAGTGCAGCTGCCGGCAAACAACAGGAGGTTACCATTTCTGTGCCTGCAGATAAATCAACGCAACCCGGTGAGTATTTCATTCAGGTATATGCGTTAATCAGTAAATCCGCTGCGACAGAAATGTTACCAGAAGGACATGAAATCGCCCGGGAAGAGTTTAAACTCAGCGGGGATTATTTCAGTACCACCACGGCTCCTGTCGGTAAACTTTCTCTGATCCATGCTACCGATAAAATCAGTTTTCAGGCGGGCGTTGTTTCCGGTGAAATTGATACCCGTACCGGTGCTTTTCGTAATTATAAAACCAGTGGCGGAACACAGCTGTCCCGCTTCCCGGAACCTTATTTCTGGAGAGCTCCCACTGATAACGACTTTGGAAACAGTATGCAAACCAACCTGGGCATCTGGCGTTCCGCTCACCAGTCCCGTAAAGTAAAATCAGTGAAGGTCAGTGAACCTGGGCCGGAAGGTTTGGCTGTTAAAGTGGAGTATGAACTTACGGGGATAGCCGTACCTTATACGGTTGAGTACCTCGTAATGAATGATGGTGCGATCCGTGTAACAGCATCCATTGATCTTACAGAAAGGGATTTGCCGGAAATGCCCCGTTTCGGAATGCGTACACAGTTAGCACCGGAATATAATCAACTGACCTACTATGGCCGGGGTCCCTGGGAAAATTATACAGACCGAAAAACGGCTTCTTTCGTTGCCCAATACAGCGGGTTGGTAAAAGATCAGTTTACTGCCAACTATATCCGCCCACAGGATAACGGGTATAAAACTGATGTACGCTGGCTGACTTTGAAGTCAGCGACCGGACAGGGTTACCGTATAGAAGGCGTACAGCCCATTTGTTTCAGTGCATTGAATTATTCCACTGAAAGTCTGGATCCCGGGATGACCAAGAAGCAGCAGCATCCGTCTGATCTGCGTCCGGATAACAATGTATACCTGAATGTTGATTTATTGCAACGGGGTGTGGGCGGTGATGACAGCTGGGGCGCACTACCGCACGACGAGTACCGGTTAAGGGGGAAAAAATATAGTTATAGTTTTATCATCCGATTACTGGATAAATAGTTAACCTGTTGAAAAACCATCCTACTTTTTTTCAGATACCGCTGTTACTGATTGTCTTTTGTCAGTCATTGGCAGCGGCTTCTGCATCAAATACAGCCGATACAAGTGGCTTACGCATGGTATGGTCCGACGAATTCAATAATCAGGGTAAGCCTGATACGGCAAACTGGAATTACGAATATGGATTTGTCCGCAATCATGAATTACAGTGGTACCAGCCCGAAAATGCGTTTTGTAAAGATGGAAACCTGGTTATAGAGGCCCGGAAAGATAGCCGTACGAATCCTTTATTTATATTGAACAATCAGGATTGGAGAAAGCGACGTGAAAATATTGAATATACTTCATCCTGTTTGCTGACCCGCGGAAAGCAAAGCTGGCTCTATGGCCGCTTTGAAATGCGGGCCAGAATTGGCATCAACCCGGGTATGTGGCCTGCCTGGTGGACGTTGGGAATTAAACAACCCTGGCCCGCCAACGGGGAGATCGATATCATGGAATATTACCGGGGTAAGCTGTTGGCCAATATCGCTTGCCTGGGAGCGGATAATAAAGCATATTGGTTCAGTAATACATTTTCGACCGATTCATTGGGCGCTGCAGCATGGGCCGCACAGTTTCATGTATGGCGTATGGACTGGACCAGCGAATTTATAGCTCTCTTTTGCGATGGTCAATTACTGAATAAAGTGTCACTGGATTCGCTGATCAACCGGGATGGCACCGGAGTGAATCCATTCAGGCAACCGCATTATATGCTGATCAATCTGGCGATTGGTGGCGATAATGGCGGTGAGCCGAACGGTGCTGGATTTCCACAGCGGCTGGAAGTGGATTATGTTCGGGTGTATGAGTGGTAAGTTATAAGTAATAAGTGGGTAGTTTTAATACAGTTTGCGATGAGTAGAAAATTAGTCGGGAAGTTATGGATCGTCGTTCTTTTGGTGTCGTCTTTAAAACCGTTGTCAGCGCAAATTACCGTTGCGTTACCACCTGACTATATACAAACAGTTAAGGGAAGCACGGTTTTTAAAGTGGATCAGCCGGATTATGTCAAAAGCCCATTTACCGGGGTGACCCGTAAGCACTGGAAGGACGCCGCTTTATACTTATTAGAAGGTGCATTCAGTTATGTCAAGAGGATCGAAGACCCGATGCAGTTTCCGAAGCAACCTGGTAAATCCTATCCCAGAACGGCTGGTCAGATACCAACTGAGAAATTGGAAGGTCTTTGTCGCACTTTATTTATGGCGGCACCTTTATTGAAAGAACATCCGGGCCTGGTGATAAACAATATTAAAGTCGCCGATTATTACCGATATCATATTTTAAAACTACTGGATCCGTCCAGCCCCACTTATATAAAACCACAGGCAAAAGGAGGAGGTCCGAATCAGATTCTCGTGGAATTCGGTGCATTGGCGGTTTCCATGTTTTATATTCCTGAAATACTTTTTGACCCATTGACGAAAGAACAGCAGGACATGCTCGCCGCTACCATGATCAGCTATGGTGATGGAAAGACCGTACCCTCCAACTGGAAGTTCTTCAACATTTTCGTACTGAGTTTTTTCAAGGCGCATGGCTATGGGGTCAATGAGTTATTATTAAAAGAGTACCTGGATAAATCACTGGAACATTACCGGGGCAATGGTTGGTATAATGATAATCCGGCCTATGATTATTACAGTATGTGGGCTTTCCAGATGTATGGACCGGTTTGGGCGGAATTTTTCGGCAAAAAATATTATCCGGAGTATGCCGCAAAATTTATGAAGAACTTCAGTGAGGTAAAAGATAATTACCCTTTCCTCTTCGGGCGTGATGGTAAGATGGTGATGTGGGGCCGGAGTATGACGTATCGGATTGGTTCGGTTGCACCATTATCTTTGATGGGACTGGAGAATGATCCCTCTGCCAATTATGGATGGATGCGCCGGATTTCTTCAGGGGTCTTACTTCAGTTTTTGCAGCATCCTGATTTTATGAAAGACAATGTGCCTACCCTTGGTTTCTATGGGGCTTTTGAACCCGCTGTTCAGTCCTACAGCTGCCGGGGAAGTGTGTACTGGATGGGAAAAGCTTTTGTCTCCCTGTTGTTGCCAGAGACCAACCCGTTTTGGTCAGCTGATGAAAATGAAGGGCCCTGGGAAAAGGACATGAAGAAAGGACAGGTGTACAACAAATTCCAGGATAGTTCCCATATTCTGATCACGGACTATCCCAATATTGGCGCTGCTGAGATCCGGGCCTGGTGCAATGTAAAAGCCATCGGGGCCAATGAACCCTTCCGGGCCAGTGAGAATTATAACCGGCTATCTTACAACAGCGCTTTCCCCTGGCAGTCGGACAGCGCAGAAGGGGTGGTGGCGATGAATTATATTTTCCGGAATAAGAAAAGTGAATGGGAGCCCTTACGGTTATATGCATTTAAAAAATTTGAAAAGGGTGTTTATTACCGGGATGCCACGCTGGAAACTCAGCCTGGTATCCGGCTGCAGCTTGCAGATATTCCTTTGCCGGACGGCATTCTCCGGGTGGACAGGATCAGCGCGGATACAGTAACTGAAATGCGGCTGGGTCATTATGCGCTACCTGACCTCACCGGCACCATGCGGAAAGTACAACGGAGAGTTAAGGGACATAAAGTACAGATCATAGATAATGGAGTGTATCAACTGGCGATGGTCATAATAAATGCCTGGGAGGATATTTACACAGCCGATGCCAAGGGGATTCATCCGGAGGCCGTGGAGAGCAGTGTAATCAATGTCCGCACTACTACTAAAGCGGATGAGAATATTCCACAATTGTTTATAACAGTACTGCTTTGGAAAAAATCAGGTGAACGATGGACGGATCAGGAGCTGGTTCCGGTAAAGAAATTTGCGTATGACGCCAAAACTGGTTCGTTAAAAGTGCAGATGCGTCATTTATCCGGTTTGCCCCGGGTGTACTATGTTTTTTGATTTTTTGTAATGCGCTTATTTACCAGCATTTCATTTATTTTCCTCCCGGACAAATTCATTCTTCCGTATACTACCTGAGTTGATGAATTGGTTATT
>CAZLRY010000308.1:0-4356 GCA_964561675.1 uncultured Chitinophaga sp. | reverse complement strand
GGTTTGGTAAGTTTAAGTATAAGAACGATAACATATATGAAGGCAATTTCAAAGGTGGCTATTGTAATGGCAAGGGTAAAATGTTTTATTCAAACGGGGAATTTTATGAAGGCGACTGGGTCAATGGCAGCTGGAATGGAAAAGGCCTCTATACCTGGAAGGATGGACGACGCTTTGAAGGTCAGGTAAAGGACGGCTATTTTGAAGGGTTTGGCATTTATTTTACCTCCGACAGCAACCGCTATGAAGGCAACTGGAAAGTGGGCAGCTTTGAAGGAGCCGGGAAATACTATTTCAAAGACGGCCGGTATTATGAAGGGAGTTGGCTGAAAGGCAAGAAATCCGGAAAAGGAAAATTTACCTGGCCTGATGGTGGAAGTTATATCGGCGATTGGAAAGAGGACAAGTTTGAGGGAGAAGGCAAACGTATTTATAACGACAGCAGCGAGTATGAAGGGAGCTGGGTAGCCAGTGTGCAGCAAGGCAAGGGACGGTATGTATACCATAACGGGGATGTATACGTGGGGGAGTTTAAAGAAGGGAAAAGAAGCGGGGTTGGCAAATATGTGGTGAAAGCTGATGGACAGGTTTATGAAGGAACTTATCTGAATGGGCAGCCCGAAGGAAAGGGTAAACTGGTGATGGGTAATAAGGATCGATATGAAGGGGATTTCAAAAACGGACTGGCGGATGGCTATGGGATCGGGGAGTATACGACCGGAAAGCGCTATGAAGGCGAATGGAAAGAAGGAAACTGGAATGGTAAAGGAAAAGCTACCTGGAAGGATAGCTCCAGTTATGAGGGACAATGGGTGAGAGGGAAAATGCAGGGAACCGGCACCAAAATTTACAAAGGCGGTGACCGCTATACCGGTAACTGGTTTGAAGATAAGATTGAAGGACAGGGCGAGTACACCTGGAAAAACGGGGATGTATATACCGGTCATTTCACCAATGAAAAAATGTCGGGACAAGGAAAAAAAGTGTACAAGGATGGCTCCGTCTATGAAGGATCCTGGCTCTTTGGATTATATAGCGGGAAAGGGGTACTGAGTTGGCCAAACAAGAACCGATATGAGGGCAATTTCTCAACTGGGGTGGCTTTGGGGAATGGGGCTTTTTACCGAAATGGAGTGCTGTTTTTTGAAGGCAATTTCAACGGAACCAGTACGTATAGTACAGCGACTACCTGGCTTTTAGCGGATGGCCGCTTTGCCCGGCGGACCACTTATACCGATGGTTCCATCTTTGAGATCTGGCACCCGGATCAATCGATGTTTATCGGCAGCATCATTGACATTGGTTATTATGGATCCATTAGTGACATCAAGCCACGTGAAGGCTCCTTGTTATACGCAACCGGTAAGGTTATTAGCGGGAAGTGGGATAGCGGAACGATTAAGCAACCCACGTATCAATACCAGATGAAAATGTCGGAGGCCGTTCCTGAATATGTTAAGGGACGGATCTATTATGCGTATAAAAAATATAGTGATGCCTTAAAATCATTTAATAAAGCTGTCGCCGCAAATCTGAAAGAGGATAGTGTGTTTTTATTCAGGGGTGCAGCATATTATGGCCTGACAAAATATGATTCTGCCCGTGCGGATCTGACAACCCTTTTAAAGAAACAGGCAAAAAACAAAGAAGGGATAACCTGGAGGGCCAAAACCTTATTGTCGCTGAAAGACACTACCGCCGCTTTAGCTGACTATTCAGCCTATGTTAAGCATTTCCCAGGAGACTCTACCGGGTACTGGCAGCGGGGGATTGTTTATCATAATGTAAAAAACTATGACGCTGCGGTTAAAGATTATACCCAATACCTGCAACGGACCAAAGCGCGTAACGAGAATGTATATTATTACAGGGGAATCTGTTATGAACAACTTGGCAAGAAAACAGAAGCCTGTGCTGATTTCGAAACCGCCAAAAAAGGAGGAAATAAGAATGCGGATGCCCAGATCAAAAAACTCTGTGGCAACCCTGGATAATCAAAAAAGAAGGTGTTTTCCGAACCTCCGGCCCGCCTTTTCGTTGTATTTTTGCAGTTCAGCAACAACGTATGAAAAAAGGCATGATAATAGGATTTGTGATAGTAGCCGGTCTCCTGCTTACAGGTCCGGAAGCAGCCGCCCAATGTTCTATCTGTACCAAAACCGCCCAGCAACTCGGTGAGGGTCCGGCCAAGGGCATGAATTCAGGCATTCTTTACCTGGCTTTTGCCCCGATGGCGATCATTGGCTTTCTGGCCTACCGCTGGATAAAGAATAACCGTCAGGCCTGATCAGCGAATCTGTAGCTTTTTTACTTCCCCATCTATACTTAAAAGATAAATGCCTGCTGCCAGTTCAGGTAAAGCAAGGCGCAATTGGGTGGACTGCAGTTCCTGCTGCAATATTGTTTTGCCCGAAAAATCCATCAATTTTAAAACAGAGGGTGATGGATGTTCCCGGACTATATATAATTCTGTTTTAGCCGGATTCGGGTAAAATGAAAATGCATTGGCGGATTTAAGCTGAACAGATCTGATGGGCGATAAAACAGTGCGCTGATCTTTCCAGATAATCCGCAACCGGTAATACCAATGACCAACGGAAGCAATTTGATCAATGAACCGGTATGCTGACTGGGTCGCATTGGCAGGTAATTCGCCAAATTTTTCCCAGTTTCCATTTCCTGTTTTTCGTTCTATAGTAAACCGGCTGATCAGTTCAGGACTGGTCACTTCCCATTTCAATTGAACCTGTTGCTGGTTGGCTGCGGCAGTAAAAGAGATAAAATCTGCAGGTAAAAGTAATGTGCAATATCCGGCGGGACTGGAGGAACGGGTGAATATATAATCAGGAATTACCTGTCCGTTTGCCCCGGCCGCAGCTGCCTGTGGTATCGGATTACAGGAAACATCCCTGCCTGATTCAACGCCGGCTGCTCCGCCTGTTACGCTGGTGGTTATAGCAGGCAAGCTTCCAGTAAAATAAATGACCCCGCCACTGCCGCCGCCCCCGCCGCCAAAACAGCGACCGATATTACCCCCGTCATTTGAATGTCCCCCATTGCCGCCATTGGCTTCAACGGTTACCGGTCCGGTATAATTACCGGCATGCAGGATGATTGTACCACCAGCTCCACCTCCACCTGCTCCGTCTGAAATGGAAGAACCACCATCGGCACCCGATGCAATGATGGCCTGATTGTTTCCGATAATCGTATTCGCCCATAAAAAAATAATACCGCCACCTGCACCACCCGATACATTGGATAATCCATTATTGGAATGTCCGGCACCCCCGCCACCACCAGCATAAATTTTTTGTCCGCTGTTACTGCTCAGACTCTTGCCAGCCTCCCCTTTTAGCGTAGCGGTACAGGATACCCCGCTGCTGGAATTTCCACCACCGGTTCCGCCGGCATCCAGATTCGCACCCCCGCCGCCACTGTTATTATGATTATTACCGCCTCCTCCTCCATTGGCCGGCGCTCCCCGCCCACCGGTCTGGGTACTGGCTACATCCGCAATGCCTTCTCCCTTGGCAGCACCGCTTTGCGGACTCAGGTTGGATGCATTATAGGCATACCCACTGGCTGGCAACGCATCACTGCAGGTGCCATTGCTTTGCTGGAAATTTCCACCACGGTAACCATGACCGCCTGCATAAACGGGTGCATTCAGGATCAGGTCCTGCTCAGCATAGATCGCTATCACGCCACCGGTACCGCTGCTGTTATTCCAGGGTGTTGCTTTTACTGTATCAGTGACGTTTGCAGAAACATAAGTAGCAAAAGGGACCAGCTGCACTTTGCCACCGGCTGTTGTATAGGTGTTCTGCAATAAATGAAAAAGGAAAACAGAATCGCCGATGATTGAACAGATCGTAGCGGTTTCGTAATTGCCTGCATCGTTCAGGGCGGTCACAGTACCAAAGCTGCTGTTATTTGTAGTAGTGATACCTGCCCCTTTCATCTGCACTAACAGGATGGGGGTATTAACGGCCAGTCCGGCTGTACTGCTGAGACGGATACAGGCTTTGGCAGGAATAACTTCGAGCACCGGGTAATAACTGTTCACCACCCCGCTGATAGCAGTAGTCTGTCCTGATACAGGGATCAGGACAACCTGTGTAAGAAGCCATAAAAGGAAAACAAAGAAAACGCGGTGGAACCGGTTCCTGTTTTTCATATAACGGGACGTTGGTGTACTAGTTGATTCATTGCCTATTTATCCGCAATGTACTGGTACAGGTTGAAATTCCCCTGTTGCAAAGCTTTCTCAATTTCCGCTTTCAACCTGACCTTGTCAATGTCTTTCATTCGTTTTCGGCCGATCAGGTAATAGGCTTTTTCGGCCAGCAGCCA
>CAZLRY010000307.1:2546-4362 GCA_964561675.1 uncultured Chitinophaga sp. | reverse complement strand
CCCCACCCCCTAAAGGGGGCTTCAAACTCCGAAAGTATGGCCCCCTAAATCCCCCGAAGGGGGACTTGAGACTCCGAAAGTACTTAGATACAGTAAAGAATTGATTGGCTTAAATGGCTCCCGAAAACTTATAAAGAATTTACAAAAGCAGAATAATCTTTTTTTCATCATACGTTCCGAAAATGGAGGAGGCTGGCCTCTAAGAAAAGTCTTATTGGCTTAGCGGGATTCAATTTACGCAATGCCAATATTAAATGTCTTTTCAAAGAACCGGGGTGTAAAGCCCCCTTTAGGGGGTTTGGGGGTAATTCCCTACTTTTGACGGTACCGAACAAATTTTCATGGAATATAATACTACCAGAAATCACCTCACGATGCGGGAATATGGCCGGCATGTGCAGCGGATGATTGAACATGTGCAGACGATTGAGGACCCGGATCGCCGCCAGGCCAATGCCTATGCGGTCATTGAACTGATGGGATTTCTGAACCCCCACCTGAAGAATGTGGAAGATTTCCGGCATAAGCTCTGGGATCACCTCTTCCTGATTGCGGATTTCAAACTCGATGTGAAATCCCCTTACCCGATCCCCACCCGGGAAACCCTGAAGGCCAGACCTGATCCCCTGCCCTATCCGAAGCGAAATCCTAAATTCTATCACCTGGGTAAGAACCTGGAAGGAATTATCGATAAAGCACTCGTAGAAGAGAATCCGGACAAACGGCTTGGTTTCGCCAATGCGATTGCTTACTACATGAAGCTCGCCTATAATAACTGGCACAAAGAGATCGTGCATGATGACGCCATCCAGAGCGAACTGAGCGGCATTACACAAGGTCAACTGACTTTCACCAACACCCCTTATGTAAAAGCCTACCGGATGCAGCCGGAACGCGAAAACCGCGGCAATTACGGCAAACGCAATAACGGCGGCGGCGGTAAATTCCAGCAACGTGGCGGTGGCGGCGGACCAAGAAGAGATAACAGAGGCGGAAGTGGTGGCGGAGGCGGGAACTTCAAGAAGAAACGTTACTAATACAAGATATTTTCTTAGAAGGTTGGTCTTTAAAACGAGGCCAACCTTTTTTAGTGCCCGGGAGATAAATGTGCCCCCTTCGGTAAACTCAGGGTGACAAGTGCACTTGTAATTATCCAAATATAGATTGTCATCCCTAGGAACGAGGGATGCCTATTAGCCAATGTGCCAATTGACCTGCTAAGGGGGTAGGGTTAAAATGTTGGGCTTTTGTTTTGTATTGGTTTCCTCTTTTTTATCACAATACACCCCTACGGGGTGAGGGGGCATCTTCTTATGTCTTTGTTCTACCAACAATACACCCCTACGGGGTGAGACGGGCATCCAGCATATGCCTTGATCTACCAACAATGCACCCCTATGGGGTGAATTGATTTGATCTATGACAACTGCCCAATGTTCAATCTTTATCAACAAAAATATTTTCACCCCGCAATGGTGCATTAACCAACTAACTATTAATCCATGGGAACGATTGTATTTTCACCCCATAGGGGTGCATTATTGGTAGCAAAAAGATCGGCGTGTAACCTATCTCCGGATCACCCCGTAGGGGTGCATTGTGATAATAACCCATTATTGTAAATCAGCATCCCTCCAACCCTAAAACCAATCCTTCTAAGTACATCCATTGGCTAATTGGCACATTGGCATATTGGCACATTGTTCTGAATTTTCTCTAATTTGCCCTCATTCTACCAATCATACTTAATAGCAATAACCTATGTATTCCTTCGAAGTCAGAGGCGGCAAAAAACTCAGCGGTGATATCACTCCAC
>CAZLRY010000307.1:0-2446 GCA_964561675.1 uncultured Chitinophaga sp. | reverse complement strand
ATGTATTCCTTCGAAGTCAGAGGCGGCAAAAAACTCAGCGGTGATATCACTCCACAGGGTGCCAAGAACGAGGCGCTGCAGATCATCAGTGCGGTGTTGCTTACGCCGGAGAAAGTAACGGTGAGCAATATTCCCGATATCATTGATGTGAACCTGCTGATCGAATTGCTGGGAGAAATGAATGTGAAGGTCGAACGGCCGCAGCGGGATACCTGTATTTTTCAGGCCGATGCCGTGAATATTGATTACCTGCACAGTGAGGCCTATAAGAAAAAAAGCGGAAGACTTCGTGGTTCTGTGATGTTGGCCGGTCCGCTACTGGCCCGTTACCGCCGGGCTTTTATTCCCAAACCCGGTGGTGATAAGATCGGGCGGCGGAGACTGGACACCCATATTATTGGTTTTGAAAAATTAGGTGCTGCATTTACTTATCATGAAGAAGATGGCTTCTTTCATTTAGAAGCCCCGCACCTGAAAGGCACCAACCTGTTGCTGGATGAACCTTCCGTAACCGGTACGGCCAATATCGTAATGGCCGCCTCCATGGCAACAGGTACAACCACTATTTATAATGCCGCCTGTGAGCCTTATATCCAGCAGCTCTGCCGGATGCTCAACCGCATGGGGGCGAAGATCAGCGGGATAGGCAGCAACCTGCTGACCATTGAAGGCGTGACTTATCTCGGTGGCACCGAACACCGGATGCTGCCCGATATGATCGAAGTCGGTTCCTTTATCGGTCTGGCGGCCATGACGCAGAGTGATATCACGATTAAAAACGCCGGTGTGGAGCACCTCGGTATTATCCCTGAAAAATTCAGGCAACTGGGGATACAACTCAATATCAAGGGCGATGATATCCATATTCCCTCGCAGGAGAAATACGAGATACAAACCTTTCTCGATGGTTCGGTGATGACGATCTATGATCATCCCTGGCCGGGCTTTACCCCCGACCTGCTGAGCATTGTGCTGGTTACGGCTATACAAGCCAGTGGTTCGGTACTCATACACCAGAAGATGTTTGAGAGCCGGTTCTTCTTTGTCGATAAGCTGATCGATATGGGTGCCCGCATCGTGCTCTGCGATCCGCACCGCGCCGTGGTAATCGGACTCGAACGGGAACAATCACTCCGCGGCATCACGATGAGTTCGCCGGATATCCGGGCCGGTGTGGCGCTGCTGATTGCAGCCCTGAGTGCGGAAGGTAAAAGTGTGATTCAGAATATTGAGCAGATTGACAGAGGGTACCAGGATATTGATGGGAGACTGCGGAGGCTGGGGGCGGATATCACGAGAATACAGTAGTAAGAATCAAGAAGCCAAGATACCAAGAAGCCGAAAGAAATTCCAAGAACCAAGATAGCCAAGAAGCCAAAGAAGCATCAAGAAACCAAGAAGCAAAGAAGCATCAAAAGAAAAATTCCAAAAAAGCACCAATCCTCCTGAGAACTTTCACAGAAGGATTGGTGCTTTTTTATTGATGCTTATTTGAACTTTGTGATTTGATTTTTCTTTGGCTTCTTGGCTATCTTGGTTTCTTGGTTCTTTTCCCCTAATGTTACAGTTTCCGCAAACAAACCAAAAACACATCATTCTCCCTCAAAACAAGTTCCTTCCGGAATTTTCCATTGGCCCCAACACTGATCTTTTGCTTCATTACGGGGTCGCCGTTGTTTTTCTTTTTGATTTCTTTCACTTGTGCAGCGGTAAGCTGTGCCGGGCGGTTGAGGGCGAGGTAACTGCTGTACGCATCATTTACTTTATAGCCGGCCTGGTAAATTTCCAGCTGGTAATTTCCAGGCGGGACACCATTCAGTTCAATGGCTAATGGGCCTTTGGGTTTGGCGGGCAGGTCGCGGATATAGTAAGATTGGTTATTGACACTATCGCCGGGGTGTGTATTGGTAAAATCCCAGCAGAGCAGTTGCAGGTCACCCTTTTTATTCTTTGTGGCGAAGGATGATGCATCGGTATTGGCCAGGGCTGTTTCGCCGAGTTGGTTCAGCCAGGCATAGGCGAAGTAGGCCGGTTTCTTTATTCCCTGTGTATTCAGCAAGCCGAATCCGCCATGGAAGGGGGGTGAAGCGCGGGCCGGCTTCTTCGAAGATATCGGTGAATACCCAGTAGGACATGGAAGTGGGTGCATCACCACTTTGTTTTATTTTCTCCAGGATATACGCCGCTTCGTGGTAGCTGTCGTGGATCGGGTCGGACGGTGTGTAGGAGGAGCTCCATTCGGTATAGTGCAGTTCGAGTCCGGGCATGGAAGAAGCGGCTATTTGTTTCCGTGAGTTCAGGATATCGCCGCTCACGCTCATCGGGTTTTTATCGAGGATGGTGCCGGTGTTGCCGTATTCGTCCAGGAAGCCCTGTTTTACTCCGTAGGTATGGGTGGAGATAAAATCCAGCGGGATCTTTTTCTCCGCGCAGTACTGAATGGTTT
>CAZLRY010000306.1:0-4369 GCA_964561675.1 uncultured Chitinophaga sp. | reverse complement strand
TAATGCGTAATAGTGAACTGAATGAAAAATTCAGTTTCCGGGTAAATGCAGTAAGTGATAAAGCCAAAGCAGCCATTTAAGCATCTGGGGGTTTTGTGGAAATATTAAAGTAATTTCACTAAATTGCAACGACGCATTTAATGCGTCTTTTATGTTTTACGTGCTTTAAACTTTTATATCCCCGTGAAGAAATTTATACAGACACTCAGGAATATCTGGAGCATCGAAGAGCTGCGCGGCAAGATCCTGTTCACCATGATGATGATCGCTATCTATCGTCTGGGTGCACACATTGTTTTACCGGGTATCAATCCGAATAAGATGTCGGAAACCGGTGACAGCAATACAGGTATCCTTGGATTGATCGATGCCTTCTCCGGAGGAGCTTTTAACCAGGCTTCTATTTTTGCTTTAGGGATCATGCCCTATATCTCTGCCTCTATCTTTATGCAACTGATGACGGTGCTGGTGCCCCGTTTCCAGAAAATGCAGAAAGAAGGTGAAAGCGGACGGAAAAAAATTAATCAGTATACCCGTTACCTCACTGTAATCGTTACCATTTTACAAGCGTCAGCGTATGTTACCTACCTGCAGGGTATGACCCAGCAGAATGGTGCCATCATGGCCGGATATGCCGGATTCTTCTGGTTATCCACCGTAGTGGTGCTGACAGCCGGAACCATGTTTGTAATGTGGATGGGTGAAAAAATTACGGATAAAGGACTTGGAAACGGTACTTCCCTGATTATCATGATCGGAATCCTGGCCCGTCTCCCGCAATCATTCCTGCAGGAGCTGAGTGCCAAATCGGTACGTAACGGACTTATCCTTGTTTTCATCGTTGAGATCGCTATTCTGATTGCAATCATTATGGGATGTATCCTGTTGATTCAGGGCGTTCGGAAAGTTCCTGTAAACTATGCCAAGCAAATTGTAGGCAACCGTCAGTTTGGTGGAGCCCGTCAGTTCCTTCCCCTGAAGGTCAACAGTGCGGGTGTAATGCCAATCATCTTTGCACAGGCAATCATTTTTATCCCGACCATTTTTGCAAACTATGATACGCAGGCCAGCGGTTTTCTCCGGGCGATCACGGATCATAGTAATGTTTGGTATATGCTGATCTATTCAGTGGTGGTAATCGGATTTACCTTCCTGTACACAGCGCTGATCTTTAACCCCAAACAGATTGCTGATAACCTCAAGCAGAACAACGGATTCATCCCCGGCGTAAAGCCAGGTCAGCCAACTGCTGATTATATCGGATCAATCATGGATAAAATCACATTTCCGGGAGCTATCCTCCTGGCATTTGTAGGTATCCTGCCCGGTATCGCAGAACGTATGGGTGTTACCCAGCAATTCTCTACTTTCTTCGGTGGTACTTCATTGCTGATTATGGTAGGTGTAATTCTGGATACACTGCAACAGATCGAAACACAGTTGCTGATGCGCCAGTACGATGGTCTGATGAAGAGTGGCCGGATCCAGGGTCGTCAAACCACTTCTGCCGTACAGATGTAATACTCTATAATCTCATTCAGGACCCGGTAAGCCAACTTGCCGGGTCCTTTTTTTTAAAGATATTTGCAATATGATTTTGTATAAAACAGATGAGCAGGTGGAGCAGATGCGGAAAAGCGCCTTGCTGGTGAGCCAAACGCTCACCCAGGTAGCCGCTATGCTGAAGCCAGGGCTCGATACCCTCACGATTGATCAACTCATAGGAACCTATATCCGGGATCATCAGGCTATCCCGTCTTTCCTGAATTATCATGGCTATCCTTTTAATTCCTGTATCTCTGTCAATGATGTTGTGGTACATGGTTTCCCCAATAAACGCGAATTAAAAGAAGGGGATATCATCACCGTGGATGTAGGCGTGATCCTGAATGGCTGGCATGGTGATCATGCCTACACTTTTGCCATTGGTGATCCCGGAAAAGAAGTAATGAAACTCATCCAGGTGACCAAGGAATCGCTTTTTAAAGGCATTGAGAAAGCGGTGGCCGGAAACCGGGTGGGTGATATTGGCTTTGCCATCCAGGATTATACCGAAAAGAAACATGGCTATGGCGTGGTACGGGAACTGGTTGGTCATGGATTAGGTAAAGACCTGCATGAAGACCCCCAGGTGCCCAATTATGGCAAGCGGGGAAGCGGGGCCAAACTGAAAGAGGGGATGGTACTCGCGATTGAGCCCATGATCAATATGGGTAAAAAGGAAGTATACACCGAAGAAGATGGCTGGACCGTTCGCACCCGCGACGGCAAACCTTCTGTGCATTTTGAACATGATGTATGCATCCGGAAAGACAAGGCGGATGTGCTGTCAAATTATGCGCCGATTGAGGAAGCAGAGAAAAAGAATCTGAATTTGTTTACGGTGAGTGGTGAGTAGTGAGTAGTGAGTGGAGAGTGGAGAGTGGAGAGTGGAGGCTTCTTTACTGACTACTGACTACTCACCACTCACGGTCACAGCAGCCGGTACTTTATTTCCACCCGTTCATCTTTCCAGATCTCCTGCGGACTGATATAGGTATCATTCATTTTAAAGAGCACGCCGGATTTGGCATACGCGTCACGTACCAGCTCTGAGCAGATATAACTTTTATTCCGTTCCCTTTTTCCTTTACGAAACAGGATCCGCAACATGATACGGATGATCTCCCAGTTGTCGTAAGGCCTTGTCAGCTGATCGAGACCAAAGCTAATGGCTTTATTCAGCTGTTGTTCTTCCAGCTGACTGTTCAGCCGGGCAATCACCACCTGACCTTTGTAGGGCCTTTTTTTGCCCTGGTAGTTACGCAGGTAATTCGATAGCGGGATCATCCGGATACCTACCCTGGGTTCGGCTTCCAGTACCAATACTCTTCCCAGTTTTTCATCTTTATATACGATGGCTACATGGCTCCATACACTTTTGGTGAGCCGCTGAATTACACCGGAGAAAGTATAACTGCCCGAACTGAAAAAGATATGTCCGGTCTGCAGGTAATCCCTGATTTTCTCATAGGGCACCACAGGTATTTCTTTTAGTTCTTTTTTCGTCAGCTGTCCGGCCATAACAGAAGTGTTGTAGTATAACGAACTTAAATAAATTTCATCGTTCTTTGTAAAAAACAATACGTGGCAAAAAAACTGGTCGTGATCGGGGGAGGGGCTGCCGGGTTTTTCTGTGCCGTGAATGCGGCCCGGATGAATCCGTTACTGGAAGTGATCCTGCTGGAAAAATCTTCAAAACTGCTGTCTAAAGTGCGGGTCAGTGGCGGTGGTCGCTGCAACCTGACCCATGCCTGTTTTGACAGGGAAGAGATGAGCCGGCATTATCCCAGAGGGCAGCGGTTTGTGAAGAAGGCCTTTCACCGCTTTTTTACTACCGATACCATTCAATGGTTTGAAGAACGGGGAGTCCCGTTGAAAACGGAGGCCGATGGGCGAATGTTTCCACAATCGGATAACTCGGAAAGTATTGTCAGTTGCCTGCTAAAAGAAGTGAACCAATACAAAGTGGATGTCCGGATGAATGCGGAAGTACTGCAGTTGCAAAAAACGGCGGATGGGTTTGATCTGCATCTCAGCCAGGGCAAAACGATTGTGGCGGATTATGTTTGCGTGGCTTGTGGCGGATATCCAAAAACGCCCATGTTTGATTGGTTAATGCAGACCGGTCATACTATTGAATCACCGGTACCATCACTGTTTACTTTTAATATTCCCGGTCATCCGGTTACCAGCCTGATGGGTGTAAGCGTACCGGCAGCCACGGTAAAGATCGGTGGAACAAAACTGGAGGAGACCGGTCCTTTACTGATTACACATTGGGGACTGAGCGGACCTGCCGTATTAAAACTCAGTGCCAGGGGAGCCAGGGAATTAGCGGAACGGAACTATCATTTCCCGATTACTGTAAACTGGTTGCCCGGTCAGCAGGATCAGCAACTTGCCTTGCAATTCCGCGGGATCAGGCAGGAACTGGCTGCTCAGAAGATCGGTATCCGGAATCCCTTTGCGTTGCCTCAGCGACTCTGGGACTTGCTGCTTGAATTGTCCGGTATTGATCAAGAGAAACGTTGGGCCGATCTGCCTGTGAAGGAACAAAATAAGTTAGTGGTGAATATGGTGCAATGTTCCTTTGAAGTGAAAGGCAAGACAACATTCAAAGAAGAGTTTGTAACGGCCGGGGGCATACGTTTAAACGATATTGATGTCAATACCATGCAGAGCAAAATTTTACCCGGGCTTTATTTTGCCGGTGAAATTATGGATGTGGATGGAGTAACCGGCGGTTTTAATTTCCAGCACGCGTGGACCAGCGGATTTATTGCGGCGAGTTCGGTAGCTGCACGAGGGAATGAGTAATGAATAATGA
>CAZLRY010000305.1:0-4386 GCA_964561675.1 uncultured Chitinophaga sp. | reverse complement strand
CTTCTTTCAGGTAGGTTTCGTTGTTCCGGATATCGGTTGCTTTTTCGCGTATGGGTGTGATAAAACGGACCATGTCTTCCGCCAATTGCTTTTTCATATCACCATAACGGATCGAACAGTTGTTATAATCTTCATCATACTTACGGATTACCTCTTCCGCACTGACCAGCTTCATCAGTCCGAAAATATTTTCGATATAATCAGGTTTTGGGGTGTTCGGCTCTGTAGGACCTGCATCCGTTTGGGCTTTCATTACCTTTTTGCGGATCAGGTCATCCTCATCCGATAAATAGAGCGTGGCCAGTTGGTTTTCGCTTTTACTCATTTTTCCCGCCCCATCCAGGCTGGGCACTTTCACCAGCTCTTCGCCATAATTAAAGGCCACCGGTTCCGGAAAAACTTCTCCATAACGGTGATTAAACCGGTTGACATAATTCCGGGCCATTTCCAGGTGCTGTTCCTGGTCCTTACCTACCGGTACATACTTTGCACGATGCAGAATAATATCTGCAGCCTGTAAGACCGGGTAGGTCAGTAATCCTGCATTAATATTTTCCGGGTTGAGGCGGATTTTGTCTTTGAATGTGGTGGTCCTTTCCAGTTCCCCCACAAAGGCCAGCATATTCAGGTAGAGATAGAGTTCTGAGGTCTCGTATACATGGCTCTGGCAATACAAGGCCACTTTTTCCGGATCCAGTCCGCAGGCGATATTCTCCGAAAGCACCCGATGCACATTCATCTTCAATTCCTTTGTGTCAGGATGGGTGGTCAGGGAGTGGAGGTCGGCCACCATAAAATAACAATCAAATTCTTCCTGCATCCGGACATAGTTCCGCACTGCCCCGAAATAATTGCCGAGGTGTAAAAAACCGGTGGGCCGGATGCCGCTCATAACGAGTTCTTTCTTTGCTGCCATAGGGCGGCGAAGATAAGAATTAGTCGGGAAGTCAGGCTCCTGCTACAGTGCTTACCGTTAATAAAACTCCTGCGCCCGGCTCCGGTTCAGGGATTATCTTTGTAGTATGGAAGTCAATGATCAGTTAGTGGACAAACTGGCCCATCTTTCCCGCCTGCAGTTTACCGAAACCGAAAAAGCCGGTATCAAAAACGACCTGCAGCGGATGATCGGCTTTGTGGAGAAACTGAATGAACTGGACCTGGCTGGTGTGCAACCACTGCTGCATATGAGTCCGGAAGTGAATGTGTTGCGGGAAGATGAGGTCCGTGGTTCGGTCAGCCGCCCGGTAGCCCTTCGCAATGCCCCGCTCCATGACGAACAATTTTTTAAGGTTCCCAAAGTGATAAAAAAATAATATGGCACAGGGCATCATTCATCTGGAAAACATTCAGAAAAGTTATTACATGGGTAAACAGGCCCTTCCGGTCCTGAAAGGTATCTCCATGGATATTTTCAAAAATGAATACGTGGCTTTAATGGGTCCTTCCGGTTCGGGAAAAAGTACCCTGATGAATATCCTGGGTTGCCTGGATACACCTACTGCCGGCCGTTATATCCTGAACAATAATGATGTAAGCACGATGGCTGATAATGCATTGGCCGAAGTACGCAATAAAGAAATCGGTTTTGTTTTCCAGCAATTCAACCTGCTGCCCCGGCTTACAGCCGCTGAAAATGTGGCCCTGCCCCTGGTCTATGCCGGGATGAATAAAAAATTACGCAACGAAAAAGCCATGCAGGTGCTGGAAATGGTGAGCCTGACGGACCGGAGTCATCACAAACCCAATGAACTTTCAGGCGGTCAGTGCCAGCGGGTGGCCATTGCCCGGGCCCTGGTAAATGACCCTTCCATCATCCTGGCTGATGAACCTACGGGTAACCTGGACACCAAGACCTCCTACGAAATCATGGAGATTTTCAACACGATTCACAATAATGGCAATACCATTGTGCTGGTGACTCATGAAGAAGATATCGCGAATCACGCTCACCGGATTATTCGGCTGCGTGACGGTGTGGTCGAAACTGACAGAAAAAACGATAAGGCTGGCCAATATTCGCATCATTGATGCAATAAATTCCTTTACGGGACGGGAACATTTCGTCGAGGAACTTTGTTGTGAAGCACATTCAATCAACATGGCAACCAGGATATACACTAAAGTAGGAGACACCGGATCAACATCACTAATAGGCGGCACGAAAGTGCCCAAATCCCATTTACGTATAGAGGCATATGGTACCGTTGATGAACTCAATTCGGTCATAGGCCTTTGTCTTGATCTGCTCACTGACGAGAACAGCCGTACAACACTCCGCGAAGTACAGGACCGTCTCTTCACTATTGGTTCTTCATTGGCCTGTGACCCGGTCAAAGAGCCCAAAATGCGGCTGCCGGATCTTAAAGAGACCGATGTGGAATTACTGGAAAAAGAAATGGACCAGATGAATGAGGAGCTGCCGGAAATGAAGAATTTTATCCTTCCCGGTGGTCACCCCACTGTTTCCCATCTCCATATTGCCCGTTGTGTGGCCCGCAGAGCTGAACGATGCTGTGTGCGCCTCGAACTTGAAAGCCTCGAAGTGGAACCCGTTATTTTGAAATACCTGAACAGGCTCAGCGACTATCTCTTCGTATTGAGCCGTTTTATCAGTATGAAGCTCAATGCACCTGAAATCCCCTGGAAACCCAGGATCTGACCGCCTGATTCTATCCTGCATACAACCTTGTTCCGGCTGATTGCGACATATCATTTAACCTGTTTTTACGTTATACCTTAAACCCGTGATATGCAAAACTGCTGTGCTTTACTCCTTTTCTGCATTTATCTGAGCAGTTGCCAGCCCGAGCCGGTGAATCCACCTGCCACCGGTCCGCTACGGGATACCACCCTGATGAATGTCCCTTATGGCCCTGATCCCGCCCAGAAACTGGACCTGGGTTTGCCGGCTAACAGGACGCTGAACACCCCCCTTGTAATAGTAATTCATGGAGGTGGATGGGCCACGGGCGATAAAGCCGAACTGAACTGGTTACTCAATGGATTAAAAGCAAGGGGATTCGCCGTTGCCAATATGAATTACCGGCTTACACTGAATACCGCGGACAATTACAAAATGCAACTGGATGATGTGGATAGTGCAATAAACTATACATTGAGACAATCCTCCATCCGGATCTTCAATGGACAGAAGCTATATATCACTGGTCACAGTGCCGGTGGTCACCTGTCACTAAGCTATGCCTATACCCGTAATAGTACCGGCCGCATAAAAGCAGTGGGCTCTCTGGCCGGGCCAACCGACCTGTATAGCATGTCCTACTATAATTTTAATATATATAACCTGATACTTGAACCTTACCTGGGTCTACCCTTATTCCCGGCCAGCGCAGAAGCTACAGACCGGTATAAAGCATGCAGTCCATTTTATCAGGCAACAGCTACTGTGCCCGCCAGTATTTTCTTTCATGGAGCGCTGGATGTGGTGGTTACACCGGATCAGAGCAGTTCGCTCAATACAAAACTGGGCACCCTGGGTGTCGATCATAAACTGATCAGCTACCCGCTCACATTTCATGACTGGTGGACTGATGGCACCAAAGTGACCAATACCCTTGATGAACTAAAGAGCTGGTTCAACACTCATCCCTGAACGATTATCCCGTCCCGCATATGCAGCACCCGGTCACTGAGGGTAGCCAGTTCCTCATTATGGGTCACAATCAGAAACGTCTGGCTGAACTGACTCCGCAGGTCAAAAAACAACTGATGGAGGTCTTTGGCATTGGCTGAATCCAGGTTGCCGGTAGGTTCATCGGCAAAAATAATATCCGGTTTATTGATCAGGGCCCGGGCGACAGCCACCCGCTGTTGTTCTCCACCCGACAACTGGTTTGGCTTGTTTTCCATCCGGTTAGCCAAACCCAGCATATTGAGCAGTTTTTCAGCCTCCTGTTTCACCACAGCCTTACCCCGGCCCGATAGCCAACCCGGAATGCAGACATTCTCCAGGGCTGAAAATTCAGGCAGGAGGTGATGAAACTGGAATACGAACCCGATATGTTTATTGCGGAAAGCCGCCATTTTTTTGCCTGACAGACTTTGGAGCAGTACCTGGTTCATTCTCACTTCCCCGCTGTCTGCGGAGTCGAGCGTGCCCAGAATATGCAACAAAGTGCTTTTACCGGAACCAGAAGGCCCCACGATTGACACCACTTCTCCCCGGCTGATTTCCACATCCACCCCTCTCAGCACTTCGACGGTTCCATACCGTTTATATATGTTTTTTCCGCTAATCATTCTTCAAATATCGCAAATAACGGGAGCCGGAAAAAAACAGGTTCTCCGTCTTTCCCCCGGTTTTAAGAAAACCTTTGAAAACCGTGTACAATTAAGGATTTGGAAAATTCATTAATACAACTACAT
>CAZLRY010000304.1:0-4386 GCA_964561675.1 uncultured Chitinophaga sp. | reverse complement strand
GGGGCGATAGTGCCATTTCTGACAGGCAGAAATACAGCTTCTCGCGTTTTTACAGTTGGCCAGGTCTACCACCATCACAAACTTTTTCCCGGCGATTCCCTCGCGGGCTTCCAGTTTGGATACGATGGCCATATGTTCCTGGTGATTGAGATAAGCGGAGTCAATTTCCACAATCTCTCCTTCCGGCGATAACAGTTTCACTTTATCACCGGGGGCTGCTTTTTTGGAAGAGCAGGAACAGGCCAGGCTGCCGCAGGTGGCAGTGGCAACGGTGGCAATAGCGGCAGTTTTTAAAAAACCCCGCCGGCTTTGGTCATTTATCTCTTCCTGTTTCATTAGTATATATTAATAAGTTGATTTCGGAAATGCTTAGTTGTTCTCTTTGGAAGGATTCTCCATCCAGTTTAAGATCTCTTCTTTACTGGCTTTTTTCTTACCGGTTACCTGGTCAAACACGGCTTTATCCACTTCCACCAGTTTACCATCCGGTGTCAGCATTTTAATTTTTTCTGTTTCCTTTTTGGTGAGGAAAGAAGAGAAAAAACCCCGGCGGGATTGGTCGTTGTTGTTTTTGTTGTTGCCCATATTAAATGAATTTTTAATTCAACGAATTAAAAGACAGTGCAACTTAAAATTGACTGATTGACAATCTCATGACAGTAGTCAAGCATTAAAGTGAGAAACGTCACAGTGGTCCGTTTTAGAAAGCAATTACTAAGGCATGTGACAAAAGTCATATTACGGTCAGCTGCTTGTCATGAAACTGTCACCATTGCATGAGATAATTTTGAAATGCATTTAAAAGGGAAAGTTCTTTTCAAAAGCATCAATTCTCAATCTAAACTCGCTTTTTATGAAAAAGGTTTCATTAGTCCAATCGGCGGTTCTTTTCTTCTGCGGACTGTTTCTGACAGCTTCCGTATTTCAGTGTACTAAGACCGGTGATGTTATTAAAAATCTGGACAGATCTTATGCAGGGGGGGCCGACTCCACGTTGTATGCTTCATTTTATGAAAGCAACAATGTTCAGCATACAGATGGTACACCCGATGTAAATGATGTTATTAAGTTCAGGGGTGTGCAGACAATCCTGCATGAGTATTGTGGTTCATCCAACTGCCATGGTGGTCCGATCAAACCCCAATTTGATACCTATGCAGAGATCATGAAGTTTGTAACAGCCGGCAGTCCGGAAACCAGCAAACTCTGGGAGTATATCACAACCAATGATTTTAACAAAGCAATGCCTCCGGTTAACTCATCCTTCGAACTGGGAACCACCGATAAGGCAGTTATTTATAACTGGATTAAAAACGGCGCTAAAGAAAGACCTGATCTGGCAGACTTCAGACCTGCCGCGATCCGTATTATTAATGATGGTTGCGGTTCTGCCAACTGTCACAACCAGGCCACTGCCACCGGCGGATGGGCCCGGAAAGGACTGATCGCCGGACTTACTTCTGCCGACACCGCCCAGTTTGTATATCAGAATCCGACAACCGGAAGTATCACTTATTATTGCCAACTCACCAACAAGACCCTTCGCGATCAGGTATGGAAAGCGTATAAAGACAGTGTGCGGAAGTTTTATACTGATACAGTAGCGAATGCCAGCTTCCGCCCGTGGAAAACACTCACTACACCTGTATCTGCTCTCAGTACTCGCGGTCCGTTGCAGGATTATGATGATATTTTGTTGGATATCATTGTCCCCAAAAGTGTAAGAAGTAACTCCTCTGTGGTATATACAGATCCTGTTACACTGAAGCAATATTATGCAAGAGGTAATGCGCTCAATGCAGCCAGCACCATGATCTCCAGGGTTGACTCTACCATTTTAGTGGCTAATCCGTTTACGAATGTATTCAGCACTTCTCACCAGGGAAGTATGGCCTACGATGATGGTGGTATCAAACCTTCAGAAATTGCCCTGATCAAGGCCTGGTATTTTGCCGATCCTAATGTGCCGGATGTATGGAAATACGGAACCGGTAACGTAGGTATTTTCAAATACAGGAAAACAGGTACCATAATCAGACGCTAATTAAACCATCTACTCAATTAAAAAATTCAGGTATATGAAACAACGAATAGTATTAGCAGCGGTGGCAACCTCCATGATGATGTATCTGCTGACCTCCTGCTATAAAAATAAAGAAGATATACAGGCACTGCCTAAAGTGTCTTTCCGTAAAGAAGTGGTGCCGATTGTAACTGCCGGCCCCTGCGGATGTCATAACACCAGTGTAACTGTACGTGCCGTTCTCTTCTCCGATAACAGGACCAACACCATTTATTATGATGCGATCCTTGCCCGTAAATCCCAGTTTGAAGCATGGGTAAATGGTGGCACCCACCCGGGAGGTGGTGAAATTGACTTTTCACCCAGCGAAAAGAACCTGATCAAAAAATGGATTGCTGAAGGAGGTAATGATGATGGAGCCGGATGTACTGTAACCGGAGCCGTCCGTTATACAACCGACATCCTTCCGATCTACACCACCAGCTGTAAAGGCGGTACCTGCCATGGCGGTATTGCAGTAGCGCTGGATTATAATAAAATGGTGGCGGCCAAAACAGCACTCACTACGATAATGAATACAGGCGGCAGCCAGGGACACCCCGGTGGTGCACTGAGCATCACCACCTGTACCGCTAATAAATTCAAGGAGTGGATCAACCAGGGACAGCCTCAATAAGTTTCACCTAAAAAATTAATCTAATGAAAAAGATATTTGCACTTATACTCGGTCTGGGCTTTGGGGTTGTAACCATGGCACAGGAAACCGCTGAACCGGCTAAAGAAGCCCCAAAACAGAAATTCACCCGGGCAACGTTTAACTCCACCCGCATTATTAATATGCAGAGTACGGAACTGAACAGCCCCGGTAGTTTACAATTCCTGATTTCCCACCACTTCAGTCCCGTATGGCCTGAAGGTGGTACCACTCAGGACAATATGGCCGGTTTACTCGGTCTGAACTCCGGACTGGCTTATACCTATCTGTCTTTCGACTACTCTCCCACCAAATTCATGAGCGTGGGTGTGGCTGCCGCCGGCAGAAACAGGTATGAAGGATTTGCCAAGTTCAAAATCCTCCGTCAGCAGACAGGAGCAAAAAACATCCCGGTATCTGTAGGCTGGTACTCAGTATTCAATGCCAATGCAGCTAAAGATGCTTCCGTATCGCTGGGCTGGAATAAATATTCCTTTATGCACCAGTTACTGATTGCACGCAAGTTCTCCGATAAGCTGTCCCTCCAGCTGATGCCTACCCTGATCCACTTTAATGTGGTGCCTTATGGTATCAACAACAGCAACCTGGTTGGTTCAATCGGCCTGGGAGCTAAATACAAACTGTCAGCCAATAAGAATTTCACATTCGAATATGCCCGCCAGTTAAATATGTATGAAAACCTGATGGACAAAAACGGGAATATTGTTAGTTACAAACCCGACCTTCTGTCCCTGGGTATGGAATTCAATACCGGTGGTCACCTGTTCCAGTTCTATATTGGTAATACCACCAGCTCTTCCGCTATCGATCAGCTGGCCCGTAATACCACCAACCTGAAACTCAGAAACTGGTCACTGGGCTTCACCCTCAACAGGAGTTTAAATCTGAAAAAATAGGATAAAGAAATCCAGGTCCGGAAAATCACCAAAACGGGCTGCACCTGCAAGGGTTCAGCCCGCTTTTTTTGTTCAAAAGGGCTCAGATTATGTTTTGAGCCCATACATTTATAACCTTTTGCCGGTTGATTCGTTACATGGTTTTTCACCCTTTCAGCACCAGTAAACCGGCATGCAGTTCAGTTTTAACCTCTTCAGCTCGCTCCTGCTGATATTTTTCATTCATGGACTCGTCTATGCCGTAATGCTCTACCGGAAAGGAGTGATCAATGAAACCCGCTCCGATAAATGGCTCAGCCTGTTCCTGTTTCTCTGTATCCTCTATATCTGTCCCTGGATGACCGGATTTGCCGGCTGGTATGACACCCAGCCCTACCGCGATATCCTTTTTTATACCCCTTTCCAGCATTTATACTTCATCGGACCGGTGATCTACTTCTATGTGCAAAGCCTGCTCAACCCTTCCTTCCGTTTTGGTAAAAAAGAATGGCTGCAGTTGGTACCCGGAATTCTGTACATGTTGTATAGCCTTATAATGGTAACAACCGATAAACTGGTTTTAGGCGATTATTATTTCCTGGCATCCGGTGCCGACCCGGACTTTGAGACCTGGTACCAGTTGAGTGGTTTTGTCTCTATGCTGATCTATTTCCTGTTATCCTTTCGCTACTACCAGCTATACCGCAAACTGATGGTGCAGGTGATCAGCTATGCCGACAGTGTCCTGTTCCGCTGGGTCAGGAATTTCCTCC
>CAZLRY010000303.1:0-4397 GCA_964561675.1 uncultured Chitinophaga sp. | reverse complement strand
AAAGCACTGTCACCTACAAACGTGCGCAGCATATGCAGGATACGTCCACCTTTCTGGTAGCTCACGGCATCAAACATATCTTCCCGGTCTTTATAATGAAAACGGACCAGGTCTTTTTTATCACTGCCACTCATCAGGTAGCCCTGCATGCCCTGGTAATTTTCAGCATCGCCGGCATCTTTTCCATATTTGTATTCATCCCACAGGGTCTGGCTGTAATCTGCGAACGATTCGTTTACGGTCAGGTTGCTCCAGCTTTCTGCGGTTACATAGTCGCCGAACCACTGGTGAAAAAGCTCGTGCGCAATCGTTCCTTCCCAGTTATTGCCATCCACCAGTTCCCGGGCATCCTGCTGGGCACTTTCCTGGTGAATGGTAGCGGTGGTATTTTCCATCGCACCAGCCACATAATCACGTCCGGTGATCTGAGCATATTTAATCCAGGGAAAATCCACGCCGGTGATTTTTGAAAAGAAGCTCATCATTTCCGGGGTGTTACCAAAGATCTTCTTCGCAACGGAGGCATATTCCTTTTCCACATAGTAATTTACTTCCTTGCCTCTCCAGCTGTCTTTAATTACCGCGTAATCACCCACCCCGAGGAAGAACAGGTAAGGGGAGTGAGGCAGGTCCATTTTCCAGTAATCGCTCCGGGTGCCATCCGCATTTTTCTTTTGTGACATCAGCTTACCATTACTCAGGGTCACGTATTTGTTGTCTACGGTTACTGTTAGTTCCTGGGTGGTTTTTTGCTGGGTTTTATCAATCGTAGGGAACCAGGCGGAACTGGATTCAGTTTCACCTTGTGTCCAAATCTGGGTGGGTTTGTTTTTATCTTCTCCTTTTGGATTGATAAAGTACATGCCTTTGATACCGAGCATGGCGCCCTTGGCATACTTTTCTTCAAACTCATCCGGCTTGGCCGTATACTCTATATATACTGTATAGGATTCACTGGCTTTATAGGTTTTATCCAGCCTGATTTTCAATTGCCAGTCATCATACGAGTATTTCAGCGGCAGTTGTTGGGTGCCTTTAACCAGGGCGATTTTTTTAAATTCCATTCCTTTTGCATCGAGGGTCAGGGAATCCGTGGCGTAGAAATGGGGTTTCAGGGTGATCCAGGCTTTTCCGTAGAGCCAGGATTTACTGAAGTCCGGCTTTACGTCCAGCCTGGTGTGGACCAGGTTATTGATCCGGGTGGCCGTTTCCCGGTATTCTTTTTTCCAGGTAGTGTCTGCTGCCGGTTTGGTTTGCGCCATCATGGTAAAACCAGCCAGGAGAAAAAGAAGGGAAAGCAATACTTTATTCATAATAAATAGTTGAATTTAGGCGGCAAAATTAGGTGATTCGCCTGCCATCAGACATGGTTTTTGGATGGAAGGTTACCAGCTTTAACAAGTCCTTGTATTCCGGCCTCTTTTTTACCCGGAAATAATAAGACTACACTGTATTTCCTATTTTCTATTTACCATTCACTATTCACTAATATTCCCCCAATTCAGTTAAATTTGTTACGAACCAATCAGGTTGTATGAAACGATTTATCTTTTTGATAGTGCTGGCGGTTTTTTTTATGACCGCATCTGCCCAGAAAGTGTACTTTATGTATCTGCAGGCAGAACCGGCGCAGCCATTTTTTTTAAAGCTGAATGGAAAGGTACATTCTTCATCTGCCAGTGGCTACCTGATTCTATCTCGTTTGGTTGATACTACTTATACATTCACCATTGGATTTATTAAACCAGGCATTCGCGAACAGGTATTTACGGTCAGGACGGAGCAGAAGGATCATGGATTTTTGTTGAAGGATTTTGGAGAAAAGGGGTGGGGGCTTTTTGACTTGCAGCGCCTGACTGTACAGTATTCAGAAACAGTACCAGTGACCGGACAGCAACAGGCAACGGCAGGAAAAGAAGTTTCTCCGTTTACTGATCTTTTATCCAAAGCCACGGGAGATCCTTCACTCCGGGAAAACCCGCCTGCACCCAAAGTGGAGGAGGTAAAGCCGGAAGTTAAACCAGCTATTGTGGTCGTTGAGCAGACTAAGTCGGAGCCACAAAAATCCGTTTCTGCTGAAGAGCCGAAGCTGGTAGCGGTTACGCCTGTGGAGGCCACCCCCCGGCTGATTACAGAGAAAAAGGATGAAGGGTCCCCGGTTAAAACAGAGCCGGTTCCGGCAAAAGCAGATCCGGTTGCCGATAATAAAGAAGAAAAAAAAGAAGAGCCGGTCATTGCAGTGAAGGAACCGGAAATAAAATCACCCGTCGTTACTGATACTGTAACGAAAGCATCGGTTATTCCCCCGGTTGTCAATGAAACAAAAAAGGAAGAACCGAAATTGGCACCCGATCAGCAACAATTAATTCCCGTGGAAAATATTCCGGTAAAAACCGAAGCTGTGACAGAAGTGGTGTATAAAAGTTCAGTCGTAACCAAACGATCAGAGAGTTCAACCACCGAAGGGTTTGGTTTGGTGTTTATGGATACCTGGGAAGGAGGGAAGATTGATACTATTCGTTTACTGATTCCAAATCCGAAGCAGGTGGTAGCCCTGGTGAAAGAAACACCTAAAGTTGAAAAGAAGTTTTTAGAAATTCAGGCTACAGCAACCAAGCCGGACGAAAAAACTCCGGTGGTTGAAGAAAAAGCAAAACCCGCAGAACCCGTTAAGCCGGTGGCGGAAGTGAAAGCAGAAGAGCAACCGGTTGTACCGGCGGATAAGCCGGCTGATAAAACGGTGGCGGCAGCTCCCTGTGCGGAGACAGCTACTGAGGCCGATTTTTTTGCCCTTCGTAAATCAATGGCAGCATCAGAAGGGGATGAGGAGATGATCAGCCAGGCGAAGAAATATTTCAAGCAGAAATGTTTTACAGCTGCCCAGTTGAAGAATCTGAGTGCTTTATTCCTCAACGATGAGGCCAAGTACAATTTCTTTGATGCGGCCTATAAATACACCGCTGACAAAGCCGCATTTGCCACCCTTGAATCCGAATTAAAAGATCCTTATTATATCAATCGGTTCAAGGCCATCATACATTGAGTATTGATCAGGTTAAAGGCTGTTGACTACTAACTACTATCTACTAACTACTATCTGTTACATGTTCCGTTACTTCCTGGAAATAGCATACAAAGGCACTGATTACAGTGGTTTTCAGACCCAGGAAAATGCCGTAACGATACAATCAGAAGTGGAGAAAGCAATCGCCATATTACAACGGGAGCCGGTCATTCTGACGGGTTCTTCCCGCACGGATGCCGGGGTACATGCGTTACAGAATTATTTTCATTTTGACTTTGACGGCACCCTGCATCCGCAATTTGTCTATAAGATGAATGCCATATTGCCCCGTGATATAGTAATGCATAAGCTAATCGCCATGGGGGCGGAGGCACATAGCCGTTTTGATGCGGTCAGCCGCGAATACAAGTACTTTATCTATCGGTCCAAGGACTCCTTCCTGCAGGACCGGGCCTATTATTTCCCATACCACATCGATCTGGAGCGCATGCAGGCCGCGGCAGGCATCCTGAAGGAGTATGAAGACTTCACTTCTTTTTCCAAGCGGAATACGCAGGTAAAGACCTTTAAATGCCGGTTGGAACTCAGTGAGTGGGTTGAGGAAGGCCCTTGCCTTGTATACCGGGTAAAAGGTAACCGGTTTTTAAGGGGGATGGTCCGGGCGCTTACGGCCACCATGCTTAAAGTAGGGCGGGGTAAGATCAGCCTGGATGAATTCCGTTCGATTATTGAGGCCCGGGATTGTACGAAAGCCAGTTTTGCGGTACCTCCGCATGGGTTATTTCTTATCCGGGTCAATTATCCGGCCGGTTATTTTGATCAGTAAGCCATTTCCAGCTGTTTTTTTGAATTCTCCGCCGATGATTTCTTAACTGTAAAAGAGTCATCGGGCTCACTTGTAGTAGTTTATACTGATTTTTTTAAGGGGCCGGGCGTTCATTCAGAACTTTTACAGTGCTGTGAATAAGCCCCTAATTGCCCATTTTCGGGGTTGAGAAGTCCGGCAAAAGCCCTAAAAAGGAGGTGTCTGGCAGAAAATTTCAAAGTTTTTTTCGCTGAAAACCTGCATCAGTACTGCATTTCAAAATCCGGGTTGATATTTCTGGTGAAAATCGTTGGTTAGTAAACAGGGCGCCCTTATCTTTGCAACCCGCTTGAAAAAACGGGTAGTTCTCTGAAGGTTTTGAAGGATAAAAGGAAGAAAGTTTTGAAGAAAAATCAGCAATAAAATTTGCTGGTAATAAACAAACCCCTACCTTTGCCGTCCGCTTCCAAAAAAGCGGGTCAGTTCTTCACTAAACAAGTTGATTTTCAGTCCAAAAGTATCTGAAATTTTTTCGAAAAAAATGAAGAAAAATTTGGTAGAAATAAA
>CAZLRY010000302.1:0-4411 GCA_964561675.1 uncultured Chitinophaga sp. | reverse complement strand
TTCGCCCCTGAATATCCCGTAAAGAGGCAGTCTACTCAGTCTGACAACATCATTCCGCTTCGTAGGAGGAAAAGAAGGTAGACCCATATAGATTCAGGAAGCACCTTAAATTAAGCCATTATAATACGAATTGTTGTAATACACTGATTTTTAATTGAAATTATTTTATACAGAAGGGGGGTGAAAAAAAAGTAACTATAAATTATCTATATAATTGGGGATGAAAAATTTCTATATTAAACGTGGCTACGAGTATTATGTTTATATTCTACTCTGCTCAGATGGATCATATAATACAGGTGTAACAAAAGATATTGACAGGAGGTTTGAAGAACATAATAAAGGAATTGCAGATGACTCCTATACATATATACGGAGACCAGTTGAATTAAAATACATTGAAGAGTTTGAAAATATTGAAACAGCTATAGCAAGAGAAAAGCAATTAAAAAACTGGTCAAGAAAAAAGAAGGAAGCCCTAATAAATGCAAACTATGACAAATTAAAAGATTTAGCCAAAAAGAAATGGAAACCTTTAACTCCAAAACCTGACAAGCAATAAAAACTCAGGGGTATTCAAAGCACTTCAACGGAGCCTCCTAAAAAACGAAATACTATTGTCACCCTTCGGTACGACGTAGTAGTTGTGTCTCAAACCCTGTAATATTTGCTTCGCATCTACTCCCCGCATTTGGCGGGACAGGCAGGATGACAATAGTATTTCGTTTCTTAAGCGGCGCAGTTGATTAGCTGTCTGTAAACATAAGATATGTTCTTCTTTTCTACCTACGAAGCGGAATGATCTTGTCAGACTGAGTAGACTGCCTCTTTACTATAAGTTCAGGGAAGCAACAGGATAACCTGAGGCAGTCGTATCGAAGTCGACCAGTACAAAGAGTCACACGAACAAAAAAAAGCCCCCCTTTTTCAAGAGAGACTTTCAAAGCTAGTTATTGCTTCGACAAGACTGCCTGTCCGGCAGGCTTGCCGAAGGGTGTCGAAGTACTATTGATTTAACATAAGCGGCATCACCAGCATCAGCAGATCCTCGTTCTCATCCTGGTCGGTAGGTTTGATCAGACCGGCCTTGGTGGGCGTGGACAATTCCATATTCACTTCTTCGCTATCGGTGGCGTTGAGCATTTCAATCAGGAACTTGGCATTGAAGGCAATCATCAGGTCCTCGCCATTATACTGACATTTCATCCGCTCATTCCCTTCAAAACTGAAATCCACATCCTGGGCAGCCAGTTGCAGTTCACTGCCGCTGATACTCAGGGCTACCTGGTTGGTACTCTTGTTACTGAATACACTAACACGACGGAGCGCACTCTGGAAATCGCTCTTGGTGACGGTCAGGCGATAGGGATTGTCGGCAGGTATCACCACTTTATAATCGGGGAAGCGTGCATCGATCAGGCGGCAACTCATCTGGGTAGTGCCGTGCTTCACAAAAAGATGATTGCTGTTATAGCTCACCGTGATTTCTTCATCAGTGGACGGAATCGCGGCTTTTAAAAGATTCAACGGCTTGCGGGGAGCAATGAAAGAGTCCGTTTTGGGACATTTTACATCGGATCTTTTATAACGTACCAGGCGGTGAGCATCGGTAGCCACACACTGCAGGCCTTTTTTATCCAGTTCGAAGAATACACCCGTCATGGCAGGACGCAGGTCATCGTTGCTGGTGGCAAAAAGGGTCTTATTGATTGCCGTTACCAGGGCCGAAGCCATCATGGTAAAAGAAGTCGTGTCGTCGGCCGTGGGTTCTTTCGGGAAATTGTCCGGATTTTCACCCATTACCTTGTACTTACCATTATCACTGGTGATTTCAATGGCAAAATTCTTGTCAATATTGAACGTCAGGGGCTGATCGGGAATGTTTTTCAGCGAATCCATCAGGATTTTGGCCGGAATACACACTTTACCACTGTCTTTGGCTTCAATTTCCAATTGAACACGCATCACGGTCTCCAGGTCGGTGGCCACTACGGTCAGCCTGTTTTTTTCCACTTCAAAGAGGAAATCTTCCAGGATCGGCAATACGGTGTTGGAATTGATTACACCGGAAATATGCTGCAGTTGTTTCAGCAGGGATGAAGAAGAGGCTATGAATTTCATAATATGAATTGAATGGGGCGAAACTACTGATTTTTAACATACGGCAATCAATTCACCGCCACTGTGGAATACTTGTTTTCATCCCGGATTTCATTGACAATATGGCCGTCTTACCCTATCTTGTTTTAATATTGCCTGATCCAAAATTCACCAATGTTTGATAAACTATTTGGCTGGGGAAAGAAAAAGCCCGTGGAAACACAGGAACCTGGGGTCGTTTTTGGCCGTTATTCGGATAATAATAAGCCGCCGGCCAAGGTAAACCGCTGGACCGACGCGGACAACCTGTTTAAAGAGAAGAAATACCCCGAAAGCCTGGATGCCTTTTTTGACTACCTGCGGGATGACGTGGCCGGGAATGTGGTCTATGAACGTAACGGGGCTGAAGGCCGGTTTGAACTCAGTCAGGGTTCCAAAATCGTCCGGGGCAGTTTCAACGGGACCGTAGTAAACGCCGAAGTGACCCTGGCCCGGATGCCTCAACCCTCAATTCCGGTGATGCGCCGCCTCCTGGAAATGAATTTTACCCTCTATTACAGCCGTTATGCGATGGATACCAACCGGCTTTGCATGCGTTTTGACAGCGATGCATTCACGGCCAGTCCGAGTAAACTGTATTACGGCCTGAAAGAACTCTCCACCAAGGCCGATAAACAGGATGACCTGCTGGTACAGGATTTTGCCAGCCTGGAAAACACCGACGACGATCACGTGACCCCATTGTCTGAAGCCGAAAAAGAAGTAAAGTATTCTTTTTTCAAAAAATGGATCGGAGAAGCCCTGGAGACGATTAATGGCCTTGATGCGGATAAGTTTTCCGGGGCCATTGCCTATCTCCTGCTTTCCCTTTCCTACCGGATCGATTATATGATTGCGCCGGAGGGTAAACTGCTGAACCGGCTGGAAAAAATCACTACTATTTATTTCAGGAAAGATGAACGTCCCGTTACGGAAAAGAACCGGGATATGACTGAAGAATACCGGAAACTCGGTGAGCTTTCAAAAGAAGAAGTGATTGGCTACCTGTTCCGCTCCAAGTATACCTTTTCGATTGTTGCCCCACAGCCGTATAAAACGATCAGTGATTCAATTCATGCAGCCAACCAGAACATGGTCTGGTACCGGGACAATAATTACCCGGGTATAGCCTGCCAGATCACTGAATATGGAATCTCCTATTGCCAGTACTCATACAGCCTGCCAAAAGCCATCACGGAATTGTTTCATTTATATATGATGGTGAACTACCCGGATTATTTTTCCGCACTCGGCTTTTCAACGGTTTATTATGATGCAGCCAGTAACCAGTTCAGGCAGCAGGCAATCACTGATAAGATCTATGCCATTCAAAACAGCTGGAAGGAAAAGTACCCGCTGATGGATTTCAAAACCCAGAACCTGCGCTATGACAGCCTGGTAAATTTCAATCTCACGTTTACCAATGAGATGGAGTTTTTAAATATGGAGCCTAAATAAGTTTAATCCCTGCACATGGACCCGCAACTCATTATTGAAAAATACCAGAACGCGATTATTCAGATTGCCACTTCCACCGGAACGGGCACCGGCTTTTATGTAAAAGAGTTTGACCTGATCGTGACCAATGATCATGTGGTGGCGGAGAATGCGGAAGTGACGATTGCAGGTAAGACATTTGATAAAGCACTTTCGCGGGTCTGGTATACGGACCGTAAACATGACCTGGCTTTTCTCGAAGCTCCGAAAAATATTGAACTGCCCGAACTGCAGCTGGGGACCTATGAACAGATGAAGGACGGAGATGCTGTTGTAGCCATCGGTCATCCCTTTGGTCTGAATTATACCGCCACGCAGGGGGTGATCTCCAAAGTGGACCGGATCCGAGACGGTCTCAAGTTTATCCAGATTGATGCAGCTATTAATCCCGGCAACAGTGGCGGTCCGCTGGTGAATATGAGCGGGGAGATTATCGGTGTAAACTCATTTATCATCCGTGGCGGAGATAACCTTGGTTTTGCACTTCCGGTGATCTATCTGCGGGAAGCTTTACAATTATACCAGCCGAATAAAGGGCAGGCATCCACCCGTTGTTTCAGTTGTGGTTCCGTGGTTACCAGCACCACTATTGATTCGGCCAAGTATTGTCCCAATTGCGGAACCGAAGTGAAGCTGCCCGAGATTCCCGAGAAAGAAGTGGAACCGGTTGGATCGGCCAAGCTTATTGAAGATATACTCAAAGAATTGGGCAAGGATGTGCGGCTGGCCCGCGAAGGGGTGAATCACTGGAGTGTGAAAGAAGGTTCTGCCAAGA
>CAZLRY010000301.1:2833-4419 GCA_964561675.1 uncultured Chitinophaga sp. | reverse complement strand
AAGAGATGATGAGCCTCTGAGTCAGTTCGTAGTTAGTAGTCGGTAGTTAGTTAGTAGTCTCGTGTTAAGGGTAGAGAATTAAAGTAGGTTGGAAGTTGGAGGTTCGAGGTTTCGTGATGAGTGTAAAGTCATTTCAATAGGGGTCTTTCTGCTTTGAAGAAAAGGCCCGAAGGGCTGACACAATTATAGATAGTAGATTTTTGGCAGCACCCAAAGCCCCGACCTGCCGACCGAAACGAAGTGAAGGTGGGAGGGGTGACACAATTGTAGGGGTGACATTATTATAAACGTCTTATTCAGAACAAAAACCAAATGATCAGACAATCCATTGCAATAATCCTGTTCACCGCATCAGGATTATCCCTCGCCGCACAGAAAGGCTTTGATATTATCAATGTAAAAGAAGTGGAACGGATCGAAAAGACCCTCGCCTCCGATGACATGCGTGGCCGCCGGACCTTCACCCCGGATATTGACAAAGCTGCTGATTTTATTGCGTCGGAATTCAAAGCCATTGGACTTGCAACAATGAATAATACCGGCAGCTATCGCCAGGAATTTGCCATGGTGCGTCCTAAATTT
The DNA here is from genome assembly GCA_964561675.1 of uncultured Chitinophaga sp. Taxonomy (GTDB): domain Bacteria; phylum Bacteroidota; class Bacteroidia; order Chitinophagales; family Chitinophagaceae; genus JJ008. The sequence goes on along the minus strand of CAZLRY010000301.1, from coordinate 3,837 downwards.
GTCAGCGCCACTGCCACACTGGATGGACAGGCTGTTGAACAGAAATCGGTGATCGTGATCACCTGTCAGCCGCAACTGAAGATCGATCAGACTTCTGGTTATGAAACTGCTTTTATAAAAACCGGGGCTAACCTGCAGACCGAAGCCCGTAAATATGCCCGGGGGAATAAGAACATGATCGTGTGGGTGGAGAAAAGTTTTGCCAATAGTTTCGGTAACCTGGCCCGTCTGAAATCATCCATGTTCAAAACACCAACTTCTGTGGTGTTTGTATTAACAGATACAGCTCCTGCTGCCTATACGATTGAAGCGGTGCATGAAATCATCGAACAAAAAATGGCGAATGTGGTGGGGGTGATCCCCGGCAAAAGCAAGGTGAATGAATTCGTTGTCTTCTCTGGTCACTATGATCACCTGGGGGTAGGCAAACCCGTGGATGGTGATTCTATTTACAATGGGGCCAATGATGATGCGGCGGGTACAACGGCTGTGATTATGCTGGCAAAATATTTTAAAAAACTGGGCAACAATGAACGCACCCTGGTCTTTGCGGCTTTTACCGCAGAAGAAGTGGGTGGCTTTGGTTCCCAGTATTTTTCCCGCCAGCTCGACGCGGATAAAGTAATGGCTATGTTCAATATTGAAATGATCGGTACTGAAAGCAAGTGGGGAAAAAACTCCGCGTATATCACCGGATATGATAAGACAAATATGGGAGAGATACTCGCAAAGGACCTGCAGGGTACAGTCTTCACTTTTTATCCGGACCCTTATCCCACGCAACAATTATTCTATCGCTCCGATAATGCCACCCTGGCCCGCCTGGGTGTACCAGCTCATACGATCTCGACTTCCAAAATGGATGTGGAACCCCATTACCACAAACTCACTGACCATATCGAAACACTCGACATGGCTAACATGACCGAAGTGATCAAAGCGATTGCACTGAGTTCAAGAAGTATTATTGCCGGGAAGGAAACGCCGGCGAGGGTGAAGGTGGA
>CAZLRY010000301.1:0-2733 GCA_964561675.1 uncultured Chitinophaga sp. | reverse complement strand
TGAGTTCAAGAAGTATTATTGCCGGGAAGGAAACGCCGGCGAGGGTGAAGGTGGATGAACTACGATAACAGAAGTGTCGTAAATGGCTGGGAGTGATGTTTTAGGATTATTGATTATTGGGTCGCTAATTGCGGTAAATGACTTTAGGTAGATTATTAATTATTGAGTCGCTTATTGCTGTAAATGACTTTATATGGATTATTGATTATTGAGATCGCTTATTGCAGTAAATGACTTTAGAAAGATTATTGATTATTGAGATCGCTTATTGCAGTAAATGACTTTAGAAAGATTATTGATTATTTGGTCGTTTTAGAGTAAATGACTGAAGGGAGATTGGCAATTTACAGAGAACTGCGAACTGAAGGACTGTTCGCAATAATAAATAATCAGTAATAAATAATCAATAATCCGCTTTCACCGGCACACTGTGCACCGCATCACTCATCTCCTTAATCAGACTGGCGTCTTTCTCAATCGCATTACCGACTACAATCACATCGGCACCGGCTTTACAGTTCAGGTAGGCTTTTTCTGGCTGGAGTATGCCACCGCCGACAATGAGGGGCACTTCAATATGATCGGCCACCGCCTTGATCATACTTTCGGTGATGGGACGTTTGGCGCCGCTGCCGGCATCCATATAAATCAGTTTCATGCCCAGCATTTCGCCGGCCATGGCCGTACACATGGCAATTTCATTTTTGTCCGCAGGCACAGGTGCGGCATTGCTGATATAAGAAACAGTAGTCGGAGCCCCGCCATCTACTACGATATAACCGGTCGGCATGATCTCCAGTCCGCTCTTTCTGACAAAGGGCGCTGATACCACATGCTGTCCGATCAGCAGTTCCGGGTTACGACCGGATATCAGGGATAAGTATAATAAAGCATCGGCGTACTTGCTTACCTGGGAAGGGCTGCCGGGAAAAAGAATAACGGGTATATCACAGCTTTTTTTGATCTGTTGTACACATTCATCCAGGTGATTGGAGATCACCAGGCTGCCGCCCACCAGCAGGTAGTCCACTTTAGCATCCAGGGAATGCTGCACCAACTCCTCCAGCAGGGCCGGATTGACCTTATCGGGGTCGATCAGCACCGCAAAAGACTTCTTCCCCTGCTTCTTTTTTTCGGCCAGTGTATGATAAATCGGCATTTTCATCCGGAACCGGTTGATTTAGGCAAAAATGCGAAAAATAGTTGGGTTTGAGGCAGGTAGAGGGGAGCTAATTTTAAGGAATAAACAGGTTCCCGAGCGATTGAATCACGGACCCTGTTTAACAATTCCGGAACAGGGCAGCCCTCTTTTTGCAGAAATCCGGTCAGGCGGCTTTCCGGCAGGGATTGAATGAATTATAAACACCGGCGGTTACTTTTTTATGACGGGAACATGATGTTTTTGTTAATTTTCATTGGTGAAATCCGGCATTTTAAAACGAATTTTCTGACTTAAAAACAAGGTTAAATTTTTATTAATAGAAGCAGCCGAATTTTCCAAAAAAACTTTGCCATAAAAAAAGGGGGTATTGTGAAAAAATCAGGAAACTCAGTACTGGTAAGCCTTTCGGGATTTTACGAAGCTATTTTCCACACAATGTTTATAAATGGAGGTTTGAACTTCCTCGTAATAAAAATACTTTCGTAATCAACCTCCCGCCAGGGATGTTGAGATTGTAATCAGGACCAAAACCCAATAAATTCTTTCGAGTTATGGCAAATAAGAAGCAGGCATCCGCCACAAGCGGTTTGCAGTTTAGTCGTCGCTTCACAAAAGAGGAAGTAAGTGTGTATGATATGTTCGAGTACGATTACCGGACATCCATTATCCGCAATCCTTCCGGTGAAGTGGTTTTTGAAATGACCAATGTGGAGGTTCCCAAGCAGTGGAGCCAGATTGCCACAGACATTTTAGCCCAAAAATATTTTCGTAAAGCCGGTGTACCGCAGCCTGATGGCACACTGGGTCGTGAAACCTCCGCCAAACAAGTGGCTCACCGTATGGCCAATTGCTGGCGTGTTTGGGGCGAACGCTATGGATACTTCGCAACAGAGAAGGATGCGCAGGTATTCTATGAAGAGTTAGTCTATTCCATCCTTAACCAGATGTGCGTGCCCAACAGCCCGCAATGGTTCAATACCGGTTTATATGAGAGCTACGGCATCGCTGGTAAACCACAAGGTCACTATTATGTAGACGCAGTGGACGGCGTGCTGAAGAAGTCTCAGAACGCTTACGAGCGTCCTCAGCCGCATGCCTGCTTTATCCTGAGTGTTGATGATGACCTGGTGAATGAAGGCGGCATCATGGACCTTTGGGTGCGTGAGGCCCGTATCTTCAAATATGGTTCAGGCGTAGGAACCAACTATTCCAATCTCCGTGGCGAAGGCGAGAAGCTGAGCGGTGGTGGTAGTTCCTCAGGACTGATGAGTTTTCTTAAAATCGGTGACCGTGCTGCGGGTGCCATAAAGTCCGGTGGTACGACCCGCCGTGCTGCTAAAATGGTATGCCTGGATCTGGATCACCCGGAGATCGTGGAGTTCATCAACTGGAAAGTGGAAGAAGAGAAGAAAGTAGGAGCCCTGATCAATGCCGGTTATCCTTCCGGTTATGAAGATGAAGCCTACAAAACAGTAAGTGGACAAAACTCCAATAACTCCATCCGTATCCCGAATTCATTCTTCGAAAAACTGGAGAAAGGAGAGGATTGGGAACTCACCGGCCGTATGGAT
>CAZLRY010000300.1:0-4431 GCA_964561675.1 uncultured Chitinophaga sp. | reverse complement strand
ATTATGGCGCCTTAGGAACACTGGTTACCGTGTTTTTCTTCTGGGGCTTTATTGCGGCCGGTAACAGTGTTTTTATTCCTTTTTGCAAGAATTATTTCCACTTGGATCAGTTTCAGAGCCAATTAATTGACTTTGCATTTTATACTGCATATTATATAGGTGCACTGGTCTTATTTGCCTATGGTGCATTTGGCGGTAAGGACCTAGTGGGAAAATGGGGCTTTAAAAAGAGTATTGTATACGGGTTATTATTTTCCGCTTTTGGTGCTGCGGCAATGATTGTGGCAGTTAACGGAAATAGTTTTGCTGGAATGCTGATCGGCTTGTTTATTGTGGCATTGGGTTTCTCACTTCAGCAAACAGCAGCACAACCTTTCGCAATCGCTCTGGGAGATCCTTCAACAGGTACCAGCCGGGTTAATTTGGGTGGGGGTGTCAACTCATTTGGAACATCTATAGGCCCGCTTATTGTAGCCTTAGCCCTTTTTGGCACTACGGCCACCATCACCGATGAAAAGATTGCCAGCCTCAGCTTATCAAAAGTGATTGTATTGTATACGGCTGTCGGTGTACTTTTTATAGCGGCTGCCGCACTTTTCTTCTTTTCCAAAAAAGTACCTGCCGGTATTTTGCTTGAAAAGACAGAGAAAGCCAATAAAGCTTTATACACCTTACTGATTTTAACCGGTTTGCTGATCATTATGTTTGTTCCTGTATTCAGCAGTTATAAAAGTAAGGAAGCCATCCAGATCATAAATCTTGAAGAGAATGTCAAAAAAGATCATAAGCATACAGACTCCTTACTGAAAACCACTCTTGCACCCAATTCGGCAGACACTTCTTTTGCTGTCAATTTCCTTAAGAAAGAGGCCGCAGTTGTAACTGCCAGCCTGGATTCTCTTGAAAAAGCATATAGTGCTGATCCGGCTGTTTTGTCAATAATAGACAGGGTGAAAAGTACAAATCAGAAAGTAAAAGATAGCACAAACGAAATTACTTCCCTGAAACACCCGCTTGAAAAATACCGTTTATATTGGTTACTTGGTGCATTGGCCATGGTAATTATTGCACTTTTGTATGCCAAAACCAGTGCCCGTAAAAAAGCAGATGGATGGGGTGCCATGCAATATCCACAATTGGTTTTGGGTATGCTTGGTATCTTCACTTATGTAGGAGTTGAAGTGGCAATTGGTAGCAACTTGGGAGAGTTATTGAAACAAAAAGAATTTGGTTCACTGTCGGCATCAGAAGCCACCCCTTATATCATGATGTATTGGGGCAGCTTGATGATTGGCCGGTGGACCGGTGCTATTAGTGCCTTTAATATTACCAAAAACACAAAACTGATTCTTCAATTCATTGTACCACTAGTGGCATTTGGTATATTGGTAGGCATTATTTACTTATCAGACTATGACGTAACTCCGCTATTTTACTATGTCATCTGTGTACTTATTCAAATTGCCGCTTTCTATATCAGTAAAGATAAACCGGCTAAAACGCTACTAATATTCAGTTTGCTTGGAGTGGCCGCCATGCTGATCGGATTACTGACTAGCGGCAATATTGCAATTTATGCCTTCCTGAGTGGTGGCTTGGTTTGCTCCATCATGTGGCCGGCTATTTTCAGTCTTTCTGTTGCAGGACTGGGAAAATATACATCACAGGGTTCGGCTTTCCTGATTATGATGATCCTGGGTGGCGGAATTATACCTCCTATTCAGGGAAAAATTGCTGACGTTATCGGTATTCACCAGTCGTATGTAATTGCCGTGGTTTGTTTTGCATACCTTGCTTTCTTTGGTTTTGTCGTGAAAGGCTATCTGAAAAAACAGGGAATTGATTATGATGCTGAAGTCAGCGGCGGTGGGCATTAATAAAGGAAACAAATAACAGAAATTTTATGTCAGACTTTGCAATCGGAATAGATATCGGTGGCACGAATACCAAATTCGGCGTAGTGGACCGTCACGGGCATATTGTGACCCAGGACCGCACATCCACCAATGAACATGAGACTGTACAGGAATTTATCGAAGTCCTGTATGCGAAAATGAAACCCATGATCGATCAGGCCGGGGGACCGGAAAAGTTTGTGGGTGTAGGTGTAGGTGCCCCCAATGGAAATTTTTATACCGGAAATATTGAATATGCACCTAACCTGAAATGGCGGGGGATTATACCGCTTGCTAAAATGATTTCTGAGAAGTTTGACCTGCGGGTAAAACTGACGAATGATGCCAATGCAGCAGCCGTAGGTGAAATGATGTATGGCTGTGCCAAAGATCTCCGGCATTTTATCACCATCACCCTGGGTACCGGGGTGGGCAGTGGTATTGTGATTGATGGAAAGATCCTGCTGGGGCACGACGGATTTGCCGGAGAACTCGGACATACCATCATCCGTCCGGGTGGTCGTCTGCATAAAGGAACCGGCCTCCGGGGCAGCCTGGAGTCCTATGCGTCCGCTACCGGGGTGCGGGAAACAGCCCTGGAAATACTGGCCGAAAAGCCGGAGACGCCCAGTCTGCTCCGCGACTATTCAATCAACGACCTGACCAGCCAATCAGTATTCGAATGCGCCATCAAAGGTGATTCGATTGCCAATGAAATATTTGACTTCACCGGACAAATATTAGGTGAGGCCCTGGCCAATTTTGTGATGTTCTCTTCCCCGGAAGCCATCATCCTTTTTGGCGGACTGACCAAGGCCGGCGACCTGATTATGAACCCAACCCGCAAGGCGATGGAAGATAACCTGCTGCCGATTTTTAAGAATAAGGTCAAACTGATGTTCAGTGAACTGAAGGAGGCTGATGCCGCCATCCTGGGCGCCAGTGCCCTGGTGTGGGACTAACAGCAGTATACACGTTAATATAAAAGCCCCGCAGCAACTGCTGCAGGGCTTTTTTGTATCATAGGTATTTCCTTAAGTTCTGTGCAGGGAATACGGGTAGTTATCAGGGTTTGATATGTGCGGACAAATGACCGGCTTTGGCCATTTTCTCCACCGGTGCTGTTTTCTTATCGGCAGTCATTTCGCTTTTATCTTTCGAAAAAGCCACCACCGCAATGATGGTTAACGTGGCGGCAACTACAATTGCCCAATAAAATCTGACCATACCTGAAAGTTTAGATCATGATAATTGCCAAAGCCGTGCCAAAGGTCAATATTCATTGACAACCAATTGCCAATTTTTCCACAAAAAATCCAGTTAGTTGGTGGCTTTAATCAGGAAAACGGCTGGTACCGGTCTTTGCCCTTCTTTATCAGACACCTGGATGGTGGCTTTTCCATTTACCAGCATACAACTGCTGCCACCCCCATCGAGGTTGAGGGCTTCCACACATCCTATTTCTTTTAACAACTGCGCTTCCTGAGTAAGGGTAGCTCCTTCAGCCATTCCCGGGTGCCGCCCTTCGATCACGAGTATGATCAGTTTATGATCGCGCGTATAACCCATGGCCGTACGCGGATGTTTATCGTTAATGGCTTTACCTGCAAACTTGAGTTCTTCGTTGTTAGTAATTTTTATTTCCCCGTTTTGTACTAAAACAGGTCCTCCTCCTACGGCTGTTTTCATTTTCCAGGCAGGAAATGATAACCGGATCTTTTTCTGATCACCCACTCCTTTCAATATGGCCGCCATTGCGCTTTCTTTAGTAAATCCTGGTAGTGAATCACGAACTATATCCACAGGTGCCTGATAGGCATAGGGATAACGGAGACTGCTATCCGTATATAACCAGGCAATATCAGCGATCCGCTTTTTAGAAATACCAATCGCACTTCCCAGCGGATGACGATAGGTTAGCGTATCCTTCCCTTTGCCATTAATGGTATGAATATTATACCCAAGCAGTTTCCCTTTTTTTATCACCAGGTTCAGGTTCTGATTGGTGGCAAACGAAAAGAAAGTTGTATTGACCACCAGCAGTGGCTGATTATTTTTTGTATAAAAAACGGAGGGCGTTATTCGTCGTTTGAATGTAGTATCTACCGTAAAGTCAAGCCCTTTGTCTTTCAGATCAGCCTCCACGTAATAAGCAATATTAGGTTTACCATCCAGCAGGCTGTTTGTTTTGTATACATGCACCGAAGCAGGTAATGGGCCATACAGGGAGTCCACGTTTTGCCATACGGCCTGGGCCCCGGAAAATAAGGAATAAGAAATAAGGAATATAAAACAGAGGAAGTGGCGCACGGGTATAAAGTTGAAAGGTTGACAGGTTAAAAAGTTGACAAGGCCTCTCAGGAGGGGCTGTTGTCCGAAGCATCGGACTACTAACTACTATCTACTAACTACCGACTAGCTTCCCATTCCTTCCTCCCGATCCCTTCAAACACATGCTTCTCGCTATGATAAGAAGATCTTACCAGCGGGCCGCTTTCCACATAATCCAGTCCGATCTGATAACCCATCTCCCGGT
>CAZLRY010000299.1:0-4464 GCA_964561675.1 uncultured Chitinophaga sp. | reverse complement strand
CGGGCTTCTTTGCGGATATCGATCAGCAGTTGCATCACCCCTTGCAGTTTGCTGTTGTCGGCTTCACTCACGCCTTTTAGTCCCATGATATCTTCCAGCCAGGTTTTGAACCGGTTCTGGAGAAACTGGAAGGTTTCTTCGGATAAGGCGGTGACAGGAATCAATTTATCTTTCATCGAGTTGATCACCGGTACAATTTCAAACATATTGGCCAGCACTTTGGCGGTGCTGAAATCATCATTCATGAATTCATCAAACTCCTTCAGTAGCTTCACTACTTTGGTTTCAAGTTCAAGATCTCCTGCCTCGGCATCTCCGTTCTCACGGGTCAGTTTGCCCAGGTGTTCATAGGCATCCCACAACCGCTTCAGTCCTTTTTCCGAGGCCTGCAGGGCTTCATTGCTGAAGTCGAGCGTGCTGCGGTAATGCGTTTGCAGGATGAAGAAACGTACCGTCATCGGGTGATAGGCTTTTTCCAGTATCGGATGTTCGCCGCTGAAGAGCTCGGTCAGTTTGATCACATTATTATAACTCTTGCCCATCTTCCTGCCGTTGATGGTGATCATATTATTATGAATCCAGTAACGCACCGGCGCGGTATGATTGCAGATCGTACTCTGGGCAATTTCACTTTCATGGTGCGGGAACAACAGGTCCATACCGCCGCCATGAATATCAAACTGGGCACCGAGGTATTTGGTGGCCATGGCTGAGCACTCAATATGCCAACCGGGGTACCCTACGCCCCAGGGACTCTGCCAGCGCATGATATGTTCCGGCGAGGCATTTTTCCATAAAGCAAAATCGGCCATATCCCTTTTCTCTTCCTGTCCTTCCAGTTCACGGGTGGTTTCCAGCAGGTCTTCAATCACACGGCCACTGAGTTTACCGTAGTCATGACTGGCCGCATATTTTTTTACATCAAAATACACAGACCCATTTGATTCATAGCCGTAGCCCGCATCAATAATCTGTTTGATCATTTCGATCTGCTCCACAATATGCCCGGTGGCCGTGGGTTCGATCGAAGGGGAAATAGTATTGAACTGTGCCATGGCCCAATGGAATAAATTGGTGTATTTCTGTACCAGTTCCATCGGCTCCAGTTTTTCGAGCAAAGCTTTTGTGGCGATCTTGTCCACGGCCTCACGACCTTCTTCTTCAAAATGCCCGGCATCGGTGATGTTGCGGACGTATCGTACTTTATAGCCCAGGTGCTGGAGATACCGGTACACCACATCAAAGGTGATATAAGGACGGGCATGCCCGAGATGACTCTCCCCGCTGACCGTGGGTCCGCACACATACATTCCTACATGTCCGGGTGTAATGGAGTTGAATTCTTCTTTCTGACGGCTCAGGGAATTATAGACTTTCAGGTGACTCATGGTTATTTATTGAATAGGCCTGTTAACATTGATCGTTACAGTCCGGCAAAGATGATTAAAATAGTTTGAAAAGGGGCCCGCATGGGGGCAGGTGATTAGTTGTCCCGGCCAGGACAACAACAGCAGGTATAGAAATTGGCTATTTGCATCAGGTGCAAAGATACTGCTTATTTGCCGGATTTTATAGCCAGGTCGCTCACCAGCATGAAATGATCGGAGTGCTTACGGGTGACGCGTTTGAACTGAAGCACTTCCAGTTCTTTATTTGCCAGGATATAATCGATCCGGAGGGTGGGAGACAAGCCGGTAAAGCTGCGCCCGATCCCGGTACCTTTTTTCAGGAAGGCATCCTGCAGATCGCCCCGGACCGTAAAATAGGTGTAGGAATTGGGTACATCATTCAGGTCGGCACAGATCAGGTAGGGATGGGGGCTGTTACCCACTACTTCATGTACGATATCGGCCTGAAGGCTCCGGTAAGTGATCCCTTTTTTTAATTTGGATAGAATGCCTTTTGAATTGGCGAGCAGACTGTCCTCCACACTTTTTATTTTTTCTATCCGCTCATAATCGTACCGGGTAAACTGCAATGATTGCAGGTGGGTGGTGAATACCCGGAGGGTATCATTATTCACCAGCAGGTCGGCATGCAGGAGTACATCCGGCAGGCTGGGACGGGGAAACCGGACCTTTCCACTGTCGATGATAGGGAAGCGGGAAAAGATGATGGAACTGTAATAATGCCTGTCACCATCCGCATCAAACGAGAAATGATAATAGGGATAGCCCAGTGCCTGAACTGCCGCAATATTATCATAGAATTCGGGGTTGGTACAGGTATGGAATTCCTGCAGGCAAAGGATATCCGCATTTTGTTCCTTGATCTGCTCCAGCATTTTCAGCCGGGTCTCACTGCCTTTATTGCTGTTCTTTTTCAATTCAATAAAACGGGCCACATTCCAGCTGACTACCCGGATGGCTCCGGCTTGTTTTTCCTTTTTGAAACTTTGTGGCTGATGGAAGGCCCAGAATACTGAAATACTTTTATAGCCGATCAGCAGGCTGATAAAGGAAATCAATGCGTGTTTTGGCCGGAGAAGCATCAGCCAGCCCAGTAAAAAGAGAATTACGAGCAGGAGCAGGATTGGGAATGCAAGTCCCAGTACCGATATAAACCACCAGTTGCCTGGATTCAGGTAGGGTACCAGGCAGGCCAGGAGAAAGACCAATGCCACGATTACATTCGAATAAATAAAAAACCGCTTGGTAAAAAGTCGGAGTTTACTGGCCATTGGTGCAATTTACAGAAAATACAAGGGAATAGGGCCGGAACGGAATTGACTAAATCTTTTGTAAATTGGGCAGAACAAAGCCACGTAGATGAGTATTGAAAAGGAAAACTTCCTCCGGACCCGGCTGGTGCCTTTACTGCAACAGTTGCCACCGGATTCTGCTTCCCGATGGGGGAAAATGAATGTACAGCAGATGATTGAACACCTTGCCGGGGATTCTTTCCGTACTGCCAGTGGCCGGCTGGTTTTTGAGAAAATACTAACCGATCCCGAACATCTGGCCCGAATGCGTGCTTTTATGATGAGCGAAAAGCCGTTTAAAGAAAATACAGCGAACCCGTTGATGGGAGTGGATCCCCTACCGCTCCGCTATAAAACAGTGCAGGGCGCCATTGGCGCCCTGCAACAGGAATTAATTCATTTCTTCGAAGCCTTTGAAAAAAATCCATTGTTAATCACCCGGAATCCCTTTTTTGGGGACCTGAACTTTGATGAAAATGTGCAATTGCTTTACAAGCACGCTTTACATCATTTGAAACAGTTCGGGGTGGAACCGCTTATGGCGTAAGTTTCGCTTTAAATAAAGAATCGGCCTTGGCTAATCCGCCCAGGATAGCTTCCTTCACTTTGGTTACTTTACCTTTTTCACTTTCCAGGTATTTAAGGCGCATCTCCAGGTTATTCACGGCGGAATCCATATTGAATTCCGTCATCCATTTATCCATGGCGAAATCAGCGTAATTGAGATCATTCACCAGGGTCTCCAGTTTTTTCTTCAGGTCCACAGCGGCATCCTGCGCTTTGGCCGGCAGTTTGGCAAGTGAATCCAGCATGACTTTGGCACGGGCCTGGGCGCCACGGACCTTACCCATTTTCGGCATTACTTCATCATGGCCGGCCATCACTTCATCGAAGAGAGAGTCCACCGGCGATTTAATGGTTCCCTTTTTATCTCCGGTACTATGTGAACTGTGATCTTCTTTACCAGTATTATTGCAGGCCGTCAGCAGGCTGACAAAGAGCAGAGGAAGAATGATTTTTTTAATCATAATTAATGTTTTTCGTCAGTGCACTTTCCGACAATTGTATGAAACACATCGTGAAGTGCGACTAATTGGTTTTTAATCTCATCATCTGATCCGTTTTTCTTAATCAGTTTATTCAGTTTTTTAGCGCCTTTTACCAGGTCCCCCAGCTCTTTTTTAACTGCTTTCTGATTGAATCCTTCTGGTGCGGTTGATTTTTTCCAGGCAACAGCTTTTTCAATCATTTCACCAATCCTTGTTTTGATCGGTTCGAATTTTCCTTCTTCTGCGGGGTGGAACGTTTTACTCATGACTTCATGGAAGGCATCTTTCTCGGCCCATTTTGCTTTTTCCTGGGCGGCCATTGGACGGGAAAACAGGAGGGCAGTCATGGCAAAGGCAAACAGTACTAATTTTTTCATATCAAAAGTTTTTAGGAGCAGCAAAGGTATAAAATTCGCCTTTGTATCATACTGATAAAAATCATTCTTCCCCGGTTTTTGCATTTTCAGGTAATTTCGTTTCAATGAATGCTTGTTTATGAAAAAACTGGAAAACTACATAACCGGAAAATGGATCACCGGTGACGGAGACGGGCAGGTCCTTTTTAATGCAGTGACCGGTGTGCCACTGGTAACTGCCAGTACCAGCGGTCTTGATTTCAAACAAGTCCTAGACTATGGACGAACGGTTGGCAACCCCGCTTTGCGGAAAATGACTTTTCACCAACGGGGCAATATGCTCAAAGCCCTGGCCCTG
>CAZLRY010000298.1:0-4469 GCA_964561675.1 uncultured Chitinophaga sp. | reverse complement strand
CAGGTATACATTGTTATCCGGACGCAGATCGGACGGATGTTGCTGCTTTTTAATCATACCCGGATCAAGGCTCTCCGTGGAATAATTCAATGCACTGAAACCTATTGGCTGTACGCCTTCTATCCGGATTCCCTGTCCCGTTGATGATTGCAGCGTCAGCCAGCGGACATCGGTTTTATACCCGTTTTCCTGCGGACGAATATAGTTTGCCGTAAACTGATCCTTTACTGAACCACTATACTCCCCAAGGAAAGAAGCCGTTTTCCGATCGGCATAATTCTCCCATGGACCCCGGCCATAGTAGGTCAATAGATTGTATTCAGGTGCTAATTGCGTACGCATACCAAATCGGGGCATTTCAGGCAAATCCCTTCCTGTAAGATCAATGGAAGACGTAACCCGTATCGCTCCATCATTCATCACGAGATACTCAACCGTATACGGCACGGCTATCCCCGTAAGTTCATACTCCACTTTTACACCCAACCCTTCCGGACCGGGTTCACTAACCGTTACAGATTTTACTTTGCGTGACTGGTGCGCAGAACGCCAGATTCCCAGGTTGGATGGCATGCTATTACCAAAGTCATTATCTGTCGGGGCTCTCCAGAAATAAGGTTCCGGGAATCGGGACAGCTGTGTACCCCCGGTGGTCTTATAATTACGGATAGCACCGGTACGGGTATCTATTTCGCCGGATACAAAACCTGACTGAAAACTGATTTTATCGGTGGCATGAATCAGTGACAGTTTGCCGGCAGTAGTCCTGGCGATACTGAAATAATCCCCGCTGAGTTTAAATTCTTCCCTTGCGATTTCATGTCCTTCCGGCAGCATTTCAGTCGCGGCGGACTTACTGATTACCGCGTATACCTGAATGAAATATTCACCGGGCTGCGTTGTTTTATCTGCGGGTACAGCAAGCATAACTTCCTGTTGTTTGCCGGCAGCTGCACTGACTGCAAATGATGCACGGTGTACTTCCTGCCCGTTGCGTACTAATGTCCAATAGAAAACATATTTCTCCAGCGACGTAAAAGCAAAATTATTTTTTACAACGATTTCCCCTTTGCTGACATCTTTTGCCACAAAACGGATATCCTGGTACACTTTCTTCACTTCATATAAACCCGGATGCGGTGTCCGGTTGGCCGCAATCAGACCATTGGCACAAAAGTTTTCATCATTCAGGTAATTATAACTACCCAGGTCACCCCCATAGCCCCAGAAAACAACCCCGCTTTTATCCGTTTGTTTAAACCCTTGATCCACCCAGTCCCAGATAAAGCCTCCCTGCATATGCGGGCTTGATTCTATTATGTCAAAGTATTTTTGGAAATTACCGTTGCTGTTCCCCATCGCATGTGAAAATTCACACATGATATAGGGACGTTGTTTTGACTTGTCATCCGCATAGGACTTCATGTCATGAATACGTGGATACATCGGACAGACAATATCGGTATTCGCATTTTCAGCCGCCTGTTCAAATTGTACCGGACGCGTATTGTCCCGTTCCTTGATCCATTTGTATCCTTCATGAAATACCGGGCCATTACCACATTCGTTTCCCAATGACCAGATGATCACGGAAGCATGATTCTTATCTCTTTCCACCATACGGCGATGGCGGTCCAGATGAGCAGGCGCCCATTCCGGCCGGTACGCCACGTGAGCACCCGGATTGAAACGGGCTTGTTTCTCCGCTCCCATCCCATGACTTTCAATATTGGCTTCATCCACCAGGTACAGCCCGTATTCATCACAGAGTTTATACCAAAGCGGATCATTGGGATAATGGGAAGTACGTACGGCATTGATGTTAAACTGCTTCATCAGTTGAATATCTTTCTTCATCAGGGCCAGTGTAGGAACGTGCCCGAGTACATCATCATGCTCATGACGGTTGGTGCCATGCACCATCACCCGCACTCCATTGACCAGCAACTGGGCATTTTTAATTTCCACCTGGCGGAACCCAATCCTCGTACCCGTTTGCGCCACCACTTTGCCAGATTCATCTTTCAAAACAATCACACATTGGTAGAGGTTGGGCGATTCAGCACTCCATTTCAGGGGAGTATTGACCACCCCGTTAAATAGAATCTGCTGAATACTATCTGTCCCTTTCACAATTGCTTTTTCCAGGCTGAATACCGTCTTACCGTCAGCACCCAGCACGGTCACTTCCATTTTTCCTTTTTGCTGTACATTTCCTTTAAACGAACGGAGGCTGATCTCAGCACTAAAAACCCCGTCCTTGTATTGTGCATCAAGTCCGGACTTGATAAAGAAGTCCCAGATCGTCAGTTTCGGCATGGCAAACAGAAACACATCCCGCTCAATACCACTGATGCGCCAGAAATCCTGGTCTTCCAGGTAACTGCCATCGTGCCAGCGGATCACCTGAACAGCCAGCAGGTTTTTTCCCGGCTTTATCAATGAAGTAATATTAAACTCCGCAGCGGTTTTGGAAACTTTGCTCATACCCACTTTCTGTCCATTCACATATACAAAAGCACATCCGGTGATTGATCCGAAATGCAGAATAATCTCCTTCCCATTCCAGGATGCAGGTACCGTAAACTCCTTACGATAGGTACCCACCGGATTATCCTCGCCAACATAAGGCGGATTCTTGGGGAAAGGATACGTGATATTGGTATAGATCGGCACCCCGTATCCCTGCAGCTCCCAATTGGATGGTACCGGAATATCTTTCCATTGACTGGTATTCAGTCCGGGCTTATAAAAGTCCCTGATACGATTCGCCACTTTCGCGGTATAATTGAACTTCCAGCTGCCATTGAGTGATTGATAAAAAGGCGACTTCGTAAAATCATCCTTTAACACGGAGGCTCTATCGGCGTATAACATAAATGAAGCATGGGGGGCCTCCTTATTGACTTCATATAAAAGCGGGTTTTCCCAGTCATTCACAGGAGTTTGCGCCTCTATACATTGCAATAATGTTACACTGATCAGTGCACTTAGAAAAATTCTCGCTATCATAACGGATCTGAATTAATATTACAGTAGTTGTTCTATTTCTGACCGGCAACCCGGCATTCAAGTACTTTAACCATCGAAGGGGCTGCTTTTACTACTCCTTCCGCATCTGCTTGTATCACCGGTTGCATGAACAGGTGCAGTACCTTTTCCTCTTTCCACAAGTCCGAATCATAAGATGGTTCCCAATCCCCGGTGGTGCCCGTGGGAAGATCGGCAATCCTCCAGTTGATGTTCCTTTTCAGTTCGGCTGATGCAAGGGATACCATGGCCCCTCTTTCTTCATCCCTGAATATAAGGGCAGCAAAGGTCTTTCTTCCCGTCTTCCATGAAATGACCTGCGGCCTGGAAACCGGGATTTTTTTTGTACCCTGGCCGCTGAGTGAAAAACCGGTCTTCCTGAAACCCAGGTCTGCCCGTTTCCACCTGTTACCGATGCGGTAAACGAGCTGGTATTGTGGCACATTACCACGTCCCTTGTGGTAAGTGGCAATAAAAACATTCCCGCTACCATCCGCAAACATAGAAGTCTGATTGATCAGTTCACTCCGTTGCGGTATTGCACAAATGATCTCGGCAGTTGCCAGGGTGACCGGTATTGTATATTTCTCAGCAGTTGATTTTTCCCAGGTGTTTCCCCCGTCTTTAGATACCGCGTAACAGAGATCATGATTACTGGCTACATCCGGGCTTTCTCTCCAAACCCAGGAGATATGAATATATCCCTTACTATCCACACATGCCTGCCAGTAAGCGTTGCGGCTTTTTTCACCATCAATAAGATTATCCTGTAATACGGACCAGTTTTGCTCAGCCAGGTGATATTTGTTGATGACCAGATTTCCGTTGCCCGAACTTCCATCCCGGTAAAAAAATAAAAGGCTTCCATCTGGCATCCGGTAAAATTCAGGATAGGTCACTTTCCCCTCCTTCTTGCCGGTCATTGGCAATTCGGGCCCTAATTCAAGGGAGAAGGGACTTATACTCCTGCAATACCGAAGCGGGTTTCCATGCTGATCCCAGGCCATATGCAGGTATCCCTGTCCGTCCAGCGCGATACTGATGCTCCGGTGTGCATCCGTAATGGTGCCCTTATACCGGGTTCTTTTTACTTCCCAAAGGCTGTCCTTCAGCTTTCGCTTTCCCAACACGATGAATCCATCCGCATCATAATAACTGATTACCTGGAAACTGTCCAGGCTGGCAATCGAATTTTTCCTGAATACAACGGTATTGACAGAATTACCCGCCCAGCCTTCCCCGACATTTATAATCCGGGTGAGTACAGGTATTCCATGCTGCTGTCCGTACAGGGTACAGGCCAGCAGCATTAAAAGGCTTCCTATGAAATATTTTTTTATATACACCGGACTATTGCCTGCTTTCTGTTAAATCGTTCTTAAGTGCCTCATACAAAATTTCAACCGGATGCTGACTTAACCTTCCTGTACCGTCTTTGA
>CAZLRY010000297.1:3235-4475 GCA_964561675.1 uncultured Chitinophaga sp. | reverse complement strand
ATTATATCAAACCTGTAATGCCTTTTCCGGTGTTACGCCCTACTCACTACTGACTACTCACCACTCACTATATGAAATTCAGATACTCATACTTCCTCCCCAAAATCCCCACATCATCCGCCTGCAACCATTTATTCAGGATCGTAGCATATACATTCTTAAAGTCCACATTATATTTCAGATCGCCTTCATTCAGGTTCGCCAGGTCAGGCATGGGATTCAGTACTCCTTTCTTTTTCAGTCCGCCACTCACCAGGAACATATTATTGGCCGTACCATGATCGGTTCCGCCGCTGGCATTCTGTTCCACCCGGCGGCCAAACTCCGAGAAGGTAAATAATAACACATCCTCAAAGCGGTGTTGTTCCTTCAGGTCTTTTACAAACGACTTTATTGCGTCATTCATTTCCGCAAACAGGCGTTGTTGCTGCGCTTCCTGATTGATATGGGTATCAAAACTACCCAGGGAGACATAGTAGACCTTGGTATTGATCTCTGAAAAAATCAGGGAGGCAATCGTCTTCAGGCTGTTGCCAAGGTCGGTCTTCGGGTAATCGGCATTGCTGGGATGCAGCCGGCTTTGCTGAAAAATATAATCGGCACTGGAGAGGGTTTCCGCCATGGTTTTATAGAGATAGTCCACAGGTTGCTCACCGGCCTCATCCGTATGATTCTTCATCACTTCCCGGAAAAACTTTTCATTGGCCGTGCCATATAAACGACGGGGATCTTTTACGGCGATACCTTTTATATTTTCTCCCTTAAGGGCAAGACTCAGCACATCATCCAGTTCAATGGCCTGCGTGGGTTTATCACAACCCTTACACTGTGCATCCAGGTAACGCCCCACCCAACCCTGACTCCAGTACTCCGTGCTCTGACTGGCCGTATGCCAGATATCCATACTCCGGAAATGGGAACGGTCGGGATTGGGATAACCCACATTATTCAGAATGGACAGACTGCCATCATCATACAATTCCTTAAAAGCCGTGAGGGCCGGGTGTAACCCCGTTTCATCTGTAAGGCTTAATGCTTTGTCCCGGAGAATTCCCAGGCGTGGCCTTGCCTTATAATACAGGTCATTCCGGTAAGGGATCACGGTATTCAACCCGTCATTCCCCCCGCTCAGTTGCAACACCACCACTACTTTATTGCCAGGCATCACACGGGCCGGGCTTTCAAAAGCCTTCAGAAACTTGGGCACCATCAGGGAAGCAGTGGCCAGGGAACCGATTTG
>CAZLRY010000297.1:0-3135 GCA_964561675.1 uncultured Chitinophaga sp. | reverse complement strand
TCTTCACTCACCGATGATTTTGTCTGCAGTAAAAAACTGCTGACCGCTGAAGCCAGTTTTTCCCGCGGAATACTCTCATAATGCTTTACATAAGGCGACCAGTCCACATTGGCATTGATCTGCTGCTTTTTCATGCCCGGCATTTTCGGGGCATTCTTAATACCCATCATCGTATCATCATCATCCTTGGCCTTTACATTCATTTCATCCACATCATTGATCAGCTGGGGAATCCGCATGCGCATCATCAGTGATGAACTGTCGATCCAGTTCTTACCTCCGGGCCAGCCGGCCACATTGGGCGGATAAAACAGGAGCTGACCCAATACCCGTTGCAGGAGCATCAGCGCTTCTTCATTTTCCAGTTTCATGGGCAGCATCCGCTGGATCCCTACCAATAATTCCACCGGTGATTTGATCTGTGCACCTATATTTTTTTCATCATAAAACCAGTCACTGGTAAATATATCTTCCATCAGCGCACTGATTGAATAGTCGCTGGTATAAAACCGGTCGGCCAGCCAGCTGATCTTTTCCATATCCGGTTTTTCATTTACAAAAAACTTATAGATTTTCTGCGTAATATAAAGTGCGGTCTGTTTTTGTGAGAGTAAGATATCCAGCACTTCTTCGCCATCAAAATTGCCGGTCTTGCCGAGTACGGTCTTGGGACCGAAATCATGCTGGAAACGACGGAACTGAAACTCACCCTTAATATTCGCCCCCCAGCCGGTAAAAGCACGGGCCGCTTCCTTTACGTCATTCTCGGTATAATTTCCCCGTCCAAGAGTGAAGAGTTCCATTACTTCACGGGCAAAGTTCTCATTGGGGTGATCTTTTTTGTTCTGCTGGTTATTCAGGAAATTCAGCATGGCAGCGGAACGGGATACTTCTTTTAACAAGGTCCGGAAACTTCCCAATGCATTGCGGCGGATGGTATCCAAAAGTCCCTGCTGGTAAAACACATTCAGGTTGCGACAGGCAAAATGGCCATGCCAGAAAAAAGCCATTTTTTCCCGTAACTGGGCGGAGGTATTAACCATCTCATGTAACCAGTACATGTTGAGGTTGCGCACTCCTTCCCTGTTTTTCTGTTGTGCTTTTTTCTTTTCATCGGCACCCAGCTCCTTTTTCTGCTGACGACCCACTTCCTCAATACCCATCATCAGGCCTTTGAGAAAATCATCGGCCACATCAATATATTCCGTTTTCCGGCCCGAGGCTTTTACCAGGGCTTTATAGATTTGCTGAGGGGTGTACCTGGACAGATCGCCTAATTGTTCCACGGCGGGGCCAAACCCGGCCCTCCACATCAGGTGCTGGTTCAATAACTGATTCTTTGCCGGCATGTGTGTATTATTTAAGTATCAGACTCTTCAGAAGCTGTTTCGTTTAAAAAGGATGCGTAATAAAGGTAGTAACGCCCGGAAACTTATCTTATTTTTAGTACCGGATTGTTAAAATTAACCATGTGAAATTAAGCGCCTACAAATACCTCTCTCCATTTATCATTTATGCCGGTGCCTGGCATTCCTTTTCGACGACCGGCTGGCAGATCTGGTTACCCCTTTTATGGGCCTGGGTTTTTATCCCCGTTCTGGAATTATTTATAAAACCATCAGCGGGCAATATGACTGCCGCTGAAGAAGAACTGGCCAAAAATGACCCCACCTATGATATCCTGCTATATGGTATTGTGATTTTGCAATATGTGATGCTCGTGAAATTTCTGTTTTCCATGAAGGATCCGGATATGTCCCTGGTTGACACCGCCGGACGGATCTGGGTGATGGGTTTGCTTTGCGGGGTGTTCGGGATCAACGTAGGCCATGAACTGGGGCACCGGGTGAATGCTTTTGAACAGACCCTTGCCAAAGCTTTATTGCTGACCTCCCTGTATATGCACTTTTTTACTGAACATAATAAGGGTCATCACAAAAGAGTTGCCACACCCGATGATCCCAGTTCAGCCAGGTACGGGGAAATGATTTATACCTTTTACTTCCGGACCATCCTATTCAGCTACCTCAGCGCCTGGCATATTGCCAATGATGAATTGAAGAAAAAAGGCAGCCCGGTTATTTCCTTAAAAAATGAGATGATACAGTTTCACCTGATACAGGCGATGTTTCTGGGTCTTATCTTCTGGCAATTCGGTGGATTGATCACGCTGTATTTCCTGGCTGCCGCCGGCATTGGTATCCTGTTGCTGGAAACCGTTAATTATATCGAGCATTATGGATTGCAGCGCAAATCCACCGGGGAAGGAAAATATGAACGGGCCATGCCGGAACACAGCTGGAACAGCGACCATGTAATCGGCAGGCTGATGTTATTTGAACTGAGCCGTCATTCGGATCATCATTATATGGCCAGCCGTAAATACCAGGTGTTGCGGCATCATGATCATTCCCCCCAGATGCCGACCGGCTATCCGGGAATGATGTTGTTGTCGCTGGTCCCTCCCTTATGGTTCAGGGTAATGAATCAGAAAATAAAGAAATTGAATGCCTGATCAGTTTTTGATCAGATTGGTATTGATGTATTCCCTTATATCCGCAGCTTCCTGACCATCGAGCCCCGCATTACGGATCATACCAGGGAGTACGGCCTCCCAACGGCTGCGGGTAAACTGCCCCGCTTCCGGCAATCCATGACAACGTTTACAGCCGGCACTGAAGAGTTGTTTTCCTTTCACCGGATCCCCTTTCAGGTCAGCCTCCATATTCACCGACCTTGTTGAAACTGTTCGCTCGGGTATCTGCGGGGCAGTCTTACGGGCACAGGAAACCAACACAAATAAGATTCCGAAAATAATACAGGGGTATTTTACCATTCTTAAAAATAAGCAATCCGTAAAACTCCGATTTCAGATAAATAAGACACCATGTTGCAATAAAAGACATCCGGATATTCTTTACATGCTAAAAAAAACGAATAAATTGTTTAGTCAACTTTTTTTACCTCAAACCAAACCAATTTATTTATGAAGCGTTCACTCGTACTGCTTGCGGGCAGCTTATTGTTTATGATGAGCTGTAACAAATCCGGATCAACTAATGAAGACAGTCCGGCCGATGATATGCCGGCTACCCAACGGCATTGTGCCGCTGCAGATGTACTGGCTGATGAATT
>CAZLRY010000296.1:0-4496 GCA_964561675.1 uncultured Chitinophaga sp. | reverse complement strand
GTATACTGTCATTCTCTTTTGCAGGGGCTTTTTTTTCAACCCATTTCTGAAGGTACCGCACCGGCAGCAGGCTGTTGAAAAAATAGCCACTGGTTTCTATCCGGAGGCCCAACGGAGATAGCAGCTGTTCAAGTTGTTTCAGGTTATATCTCCGGTAATGACCAAGATTTTTATCATGAGTGGAAAAAAGTTGCTGAAAGGCGGGTACTGTAATAACAAACCGGGTATCATTAGTCACAGATTTAAGTTGCAGCAGTTCCTTCAGCAGTTCTTCCGGTTTTTCGATATGCTCAAGGACGTCCATCAGTATAACGGCATCAGCCGGTTGATCCGTGGGAAATGCTGTTAAGTTCCGGTTGAAATGCAGGTTGTCCGGTGTTGATTGGTTCAGTTCCTTCAGCAGTTCATCGGTATAGTTTATATCGATTGCAGTTACACGCGCCTCCGGGTATCTGGCCGCGATACCGGCAGCGAGATAGCCGTCTCCGCTTCCGGTATCGGCGAAATATTTTTTCCGTGGTAAACGATCCAGCAGGAAGCAAAGAAATCGTAAACGGGTTTGTTCCCAGGGGTGTCTCCGGAACGATTTTTCCTTTACCAGTTTATATTCTACCAGGTCCATAGAACAGGGAGTGGTTCAGCTGAACCGTTGTTTAAGTTTCAGGAAAGGTTGTTCAAAATAATGAAAACTCAGCAGACTGATACCAAGGGCGATGCCGGTGGACAGCAGGGAACTGATAAAACTGGTTAACGTGTTGTTTCCGGGTATATTGATCAGTTGAAATAAGACAGGATTCAGGATCAGGTACAGCGGCCAGTGGAAAACATAAAGACCATAAGAAATTTTTCCAAAGAAACGGAGAACCGGCCAGCTGAAAACAGTGGTGATCAGTTTTGTGCCGTTGGTTACAGCTTCATTGACCAATAATCCGAAAGTCATGGCAAATGTGGTATAACCGGCGATGGCCAGGTAGGGGAAGCTGAATGCATACCGGCGATTAAAAAAATAAAAAGCAAAATTGGCTGCTGCAAAACAGAAGACAACGATATACGTGTTTTTAGAAAGGAAGCCGGGGTTGATCCGTTGCAGTAAGGCTACCATGGCCCCGATACATAAGCCGTCGATGCGGCTGAAGGTATACAGATTGAAATAGGCCAGGTTGGTAATCTGTGAATTCCAGATCCAGATGCGCAGGCCGATCACGGCGAGAAGGATCAGTGAAATAAAAATCAATAAGCGGCCGGGTTTTTTTAACAGGAGTATGATCAGCGGCCAGATCAGGTAGAATTGTTCTTCTACTGCCAGCGACCATAAGTGATGCAGTCCGGTGGTTTCGCCGGCGGGTTTGAAAATATAGAGCCAGTTTTGAAGATAGGTCCACATCCAGACCTGGTTTTCCCTGTAATAACCAGCCTGAAATGACGTTGTCAGGGAAGGAATAATGTATATGAATAGTAACAGTGCCAGGTAGTAAAGGGGGAAAATGCGTAGCAGGCGCCGGGTGTAAAAATTTTTCAGGTAGTGAGGTTTACCGGCCGAATTAAGGAGAATGTCGGTGATAAGAAATCCGGACAGAACAAAGAACAGGTCTACCCCCAGCCATCCGAAAAAGAAGTAATTAATAAACCCGAAATTATGATAGATGATTACCAGCAGAATGGCAAGCCCACGGAGGCCGTCCAGTGCAGGGTAATATTGCCTGTTTGCGGGTGCTGGGTTCATCAGGAAGACCGGGGTTAACGTTATTCTTTCAAAGATAATCTTCTGAGCAGATACTTGCCGATCATATCAAATTCAAGGTTTACCGTTTGTCCGGGTTCGAGCGTCTTCAGGTTAGTGTGTTCAAACGTGTAGGGAATAATGGCAACTTTAAAATGTTTCTTTTTCACGGCAAAAGCGGTCAGGCTGATACCGTTCAGGCAAATGGATCCTTTTTCGATGATCAGTTCGGCGAAGTGGCGTGGAAAGGAAATTTCAAATTCCCAGCTGCCGTCCTTGATTGTTTTACCGGTACATGTGCCCGTGGCATCCACATGCCCCTGAACAAGATGTCCGTCCAGGCGGCCATTCATTACCAGGCAGCGTTCGAGGTTAACCAGTGAGCCTTCTTCCCAGGTGCCGAGATTGGTTTTTTTAAGGGTTTCGTCAATGGCGGTGATACGGTGCTGGTTGTCCGCTACTTCTTCTACCGTCAGGCATACCCCGCTATGGCTGACGCTCTGGTCTGTTTTCAATTCGTGCGAAACGGGGGATTCAATCCAGAAACTACGGTTGGAACCATTGGAAATGACTGCTTTAACTACTCCGGTGTGTTCGATAATACCTGTAAACATTGGGGCAAGTTAAATCATTTCTTTTTTCATTTCTTCATTTCAATAATCCCGCTTATCTTTGCGGTCCTTAAAAAAAATACCGAAGGGGGTATCAATTATTTATGCTGATCATCGACTCAAAAGACTGCGAAAACATCGACAAGGCTTTAAAGAAGTACAAAAAGAAATTCGAGAAGTCCAAAGTGCTCCTGCAACTGCGTGAGCGTCAGAGTTTCACCAAACCTTCTGTAAGACGCAGGGGGCAGGTACTGAAAGCCATCTACAAGCAACAGCTGGCTACCGGTAAGTTTGACTAATTAATTCCTGACGGATAATATACTCTTGAGATAGCTGCAAAGTTTAATAGCTTTGTGGCTGTCTTTTTTATGCCTGTACAAGAACGCGCCAATATACAATCCTTCCTGGATTACCTGAAGTTTGAGAAAAGGTACTCGGCGCATACCCTGCTTGCATACACGAATGATCTTACTGATTTTTTTGATTTTCTCGAAGTACAATACGGAATACAGTCTGTACGAGAGATCCAATCCACAATGGTCCGGAGCTGGTTGGCTTCCCTGAAAGACAAAGGGCTGGGGGCTGTCTCCCTGAACCGGAAAATTTCGAGCCTGAAGTCATTTTTTAAATACCAGCTGAAAACCGGTGGAGTGGAGCAATCTCCCATGGGTCAGGTGATCAGTCCGAAGAAAAGTAAACGATTGCCGGTTTTTGCCAGGGAAGACGAAATGAGTGACCTGGTACATACGCTCGATGGGGCTGCTGAGGACTGGAGGAGCCTGAACCGGAAAATGCTGGTAGCGATCTTTTATGCTACCGGGATGCGGCTGAGTGAGCTTACCGGGCTTAAAGAAGGGCAGGTGGATGAGTCAAGAGGGTTGATCAAGGTATTGGGAAAGGGAAATAAGGAGCGGGTGATACCGGTCAGTCCGGAGCTGATGGCCGCTATCCGGGAGTATCAGCAACTGAAGCGGAAGGAATTTGCGGCATCTGCGGACACCCTGTTAGTGACAGAGAAGGGAAAGAAATTATATCCCAGGTATGCCTGGGCACTGGTCAATGAAGCATTGGGGGAGGCGAGTACGCTTGATAAAAAAAGCCCACACGTACTGCGTCATAGTTTTGCCACTCACCTGATGAATCATGGAGCTGACCTGAATGCCGTCAAGGAATTACTGGGGCACAGCAGTCTTGCGGCCACGCAGGTCTATACCCACAATACGATCGGGAAGTTGAAGGACATTCATAAAAAGGCCCATCCAAGGGGCTGAAATTTTCCGGACAGCACAATAAATTTTAAGGGTTTATTTTATTGGAATACGTTTTCTTTTTTTGTAACTTGAATATGATAAAAGAACCGAACCCCTAAGAAAAACCTTTCAGATTAAGTTCTTTATTTATTGTTTCACAGTTAAAAAATGATGACCATGAACGTAAAAATTCAAACTGTTCATTTCAATGCTGACAGCAAACTGATGGAGTATGTTAACAAAAAACTGGAAAAGCTGACAGTGTTTAGCGATCGCATCATCCAGGTACAGGTGTATTTGAAATTGGACAATGTGGTACATTCCATTAAGGACAAAATTGCTGAAATCAGGGTCCATGTACCGCGTCACAACTTTTTTGTAAAATCAACCAGTAAATCATTTGAGGAATCGTTCGACAGTGCTTTCGACTCGCTCGTGAGTCAGATAAAAAGAAAAAAGGAAAAACAAGCCGCGTAAAAACTTCAGGGGTGGATCGAAAGATCCACCCCTTTTTTTTGAGGAAGACCGGAAGA
Source organism: uncultured Chitinophaga sp. (assembly GCA_964561675.1). Lineage (GTDB taxonomy): Bacteria > Bacteroidota > Bacteroidia > Chitinophagales > Chitinophagaceae > JJ008. Next base: position 382 of record CAZLRY010000296.1, on the reverse strand, counting down.
CCGAATGACATGAGTGCCGGTTTTTTTCCGGGGTTAGTGATTAGTTTCCCAATGTATTTCTTCCGGACTTCCCGACTTCCGGACTTTCCGTCTTTTGCTTCCGCTAACTATTTCTTGATTTTCAGCAGAAAAATTCACTTTAAAATTTTTGCAATATCATAATTCCCTTACCTTTGCCTTCCCAAAAAATGGGGTAGTTCTTTATTGCCCGATCCGGCGGATCATCCAGCGTCGCCGGCAAAAAAAACCGCCACCTTAGCTCAGCTGGTAGAGCAACTGATTTGTAATCAGTAGGTCGCCAGTTCGATTCTGGCAGGTGGCTCAGGGCGGGCAAGTAGCCAAGTGGCCAACGGCAACAGACTGTAAATCTGTCCTCTTCGGA
>CAZLRY010000295.1:1719-4505 GCA_964561675.1 uncultured Chitinophaga sp. | reverse complement strand
GTAAGTGAGATTTTCTCCGCTTCTGCTTTTGCGAGCCATTCAATTTTCTCCGCATCCGCTTTGGCAAGCAGCCTTGTTTTTTCCGCTTCACCACTGGCCAGTAATTTCAACCGGTCAGCTTCCGCATTCGCCTGCAGACGAACACTGTTGGCATCACCGGTCGCTTTCTTCACAGAAGCATCAGCGATACGTTCCGCAATGAGTACACCCTGATCCGCCTTTACGATCTCCTTCTGGATTTCAGCGATGGCGGTTTCTTTCTCCAGGGTCTGCCGGGTTTCCTGCGCCCTCTTCTCGGTTTCATACGTGATCTTCTGCTCTTCGGCCAGTTTACGATCGGTCAGGGTTTTCATCAGGCTCTCCGGCGGTACGATATCACCAATCAAGGTATCCACCCCGTACACATTATATTGATCCAGCACTTTGCCGATATGCTCTTTAGCAGAAATCTGCCGTTCCTTACGGGTTCCAAGGAAGGCGATCACATCGCTGTCCTGGGCACTGTTACGGAAATAGTTACCAATGGTTGGTTCCAGCACCTGGCTCACCAGGTTATTCATATTACCAAACCGCGCAATTACTTTAGGCGCTTCGGTGGTTGGAATATGGATGATCTGCGATACGTCGAGATTGAACGGGAACCCGTCCTTACTGCGGACCGTGATCGTGGACAGGTTTTTATCCAGCTGATGACTCTCACTTCTTGCACTGGCCCAGTTCAGCACCAGGTTGGTAGTGGGCACCATTTCCACCTTCATGATATAAGGGTTGATCGGGTATTTTCCCGGACCTAACGGTTCGGCCCATACGCCTTTCGTCCCTTTCGAAACAATATTTCCATGTTTAAATTCCACACCACTCAGGTCCACGCCTTCTGTTCCTACATAGGAAATCACTACTCCGACATGTCCAATAGGAATCTCGGTCATCTTCACCATTTCTATCCGGGCAAACCAGGGGTTTAAGAAATAAGAACCGGCCAGGATTACCTGCTCCTGCAAACCCTTTAAGCCCTCTTTTTGAAGGAACATATCCGCATCCTGAAACTTGTTATGCCCTTCAATGATTTTACCGGCAATCTGTCCTTCTTCCAGAGGCTTTCCTTCAGCCGTGGTTACAATACCCACCGCATTGTCGGGGATCATGGTCATATCGGTCAGTTCCACCTCAAACAGGTAGGTATTGATACGATAGGATCCAGGGGCAATGATAGAGGTCTGCCGGCCTTTTCGTCCACCGTTGTGCAGAAACGCCTCTGCATCCTGGAAAGAATCACATTCCACTTTACGTCCGAGGATCCGACCTGTCTCCAGTTCCGCACCGTCCTTTGCCAGTACCAGTCCGATCTTACCGGTCGGGATGATGATAAATGGCTGAAAAGTGATGGAATACTGCCAGATCCATTTCCAGAAATACACACCCGGAGGTAAGGTCTGCGCCTGGTAACCCGCTTCGCCTTTAGTGGCGATAATACGTCCTTCCGGTAATTCCTGCTGTCCGAAAAGCACGAATTGTTTTGTTACTAACCCGATACGGTCTTCCGGTACGATGACCAGACCGAAGAATACCCGGAGAATAAATTTGTAAAAAAGCAATAAGAATAAGGGGATGCCTATAATGAGGCTCCACTTGATGATTTCATGTTTGTCCATGTTGATTATTGATTAAGGGTTATTGAAATTATCTGATATGCACACAGCAGCCTATGACCTGTAGCAGAAAATGCACACAAGTTTTCGACATGATACACGTTGCCCTGAAAGACGACTCCGTCTTTACAAGATCAACTGTTTAACCATTTTCTTTTTACTGAAGGGGTGGAGAAGTATTGTAAATCGTGTGCCGTATTTCGGACTCGATAGAAGAGAAGACCGTATGGTCTGATTCGGGGTTCATTTTGCTTGTTTGAAGGAGTAAAATTACAACAAAGTTGAATTATCCCCAAAAAAACCGGAAGAGACCTTTTGAGACGCGCCTGCGGCGGGCGGCAAAGAGGTCAAAAGAGAAAAGGAGAAAAAGAGAGCCTGTTATTGGCAATGACTTTCTAAACGACAACCCCTAAACGCTTTAAATTAATTTGTCTGTAGTCGGCGACGGTGCCTGATATAAAATAAAAACCACTATACTTTTAACAGGCAAAAAACAAATACATCAAAAAAACATTTTTATGATAGAGCCATACTCTATAAATGAGCTAACTGCAGTCGTAGTTGATCTGTGTGTTAAAATCCACACTAAAGTCGGTCCGGGATGTTATGAGCGGGTATATGAAGAGATACTATATTACGAACTGACAAAGATGGGGTTTAATGTAAAAAGACAGCTTCTGCTTCCAATACAGTATGAGGAGTTATTTATTCCACATGCATATAAACTTGACCTGCTGGTCGAAGACAGACTGGTACTTGAGCTGAAATCACAACACCCTCTGCCCTTGGTTTTCTTTAATCAGATCAGGACCCATCTTTCTTTTCTGAATTTAAAGAATGGTATGCTGCTGAACTTCAAAGTACCACGAATGAAAGATGGCATTTTCAGAATATTCAACAATTCAGGATTAGAGTAGAGAATGGATATCTGAGATTCAAATAAGCTGATACGTTTAGCTTATTGTTGCTTAATGGGCATTACCAATAGCACGCCCTCTTTTATATTCTCTTTTTTCCTCTTTTGACCTCTTTAGCGCCCGCCGCAGGCGATTCTCCCCCCTATTCCCCCGCCAAAAACACCGCATTACAAAACATCAGCTTCCCATTCTCCCAAAAACTCCTGAACATCACATTATC
>CAZLRY010000295.1:0-1619 GCA_964561675.1 uncultured Chitinophaga sp. | reverse complement strand
GCATAACGAAGCAGGATGCCTTTCTGTAAAAGATGACCGACCGTCTTCACGGTTTTAATTCCATTCCAGGGTATAACATATCCATAAGTGGTTTCCGGATTGGTTACGGAAGTCCGCAAACTGATCGCACCTGCTGCAGCTAATTTATCTTTTGTGGCATAAGCATTCAGTCCATACACATATGGCAATGCCCAGGCCGTAATATCATACGTAGCGGAGTCAGATAATTTTGTTTTAGGTTCAAATAACACTTTTACCATAGCCGAACGTGGCTGCAGGGCAGAGATCACCAGGTCATTGGCTCCGGCGGTAAACGACTCTTCTTTACCGCTGAAATAACTGAAACCTTTTGAAGCAGCGCCGGTACCTGCCGCATACTGAATGCCATTTTTATCCAGCAGGCGGATCAGTTGTTCAAAACGTTCCTGGTTTCGGGCTTCATATTTGATCACATAACTTTTATGATCTCCAAATCCGGTGGAAGTCGCATCATTGAAAAATTTACGGTATTCTTTCACCAGCCTCCCCGCATTCAGGGAAGCAATTTCAATGGTACTCAGCGAGGTGGTGAAATGATGCTGGGCCCTGTCCACCAGGGTCAGGGTATCCCCTTCTTCCACGATCACGCCAAGTCCGGCACCGATACCGCCTTGCTCGTAAGTCATACCTATACTACCATTATAGGTGGGATAGGTATCGCCGTAAGAAGGATATAAAAGATCAAAACGCTCACGGGTAAAATAAAGCCAGCCATGCTGATCAAAATACTTGGCGTGATTCTTTCCGATGGCCACCTGGAATTCCCGTTGCCAGTTGGTGATTACTTCATGATAGGGCTCTGCTGCCGGGGCAAAATAATAGGGTTCATTGATCCCCTGCTCATGGAAGTCCACATGCACCTGGGGCATCCACTGGTTATAGAGACTGATCCGTTGCTGGCTTTCCACCTGTGTTTGCCAGGCCCAGTCACGGTTCAGGTCAAAATTATAGTGATTGGATCGGCCACCGGGCCAGGGCTCACGGTGTTCACGGGCCACCCGTTGCGGATTGAAATTTTTTCCGGCTACTGAAGTAAACCAGTTGACATAGCGGTCACGACCATCCGGGTTCAGACAGGGGTCCAACAGTACCACGGTATTCTTCAGCCATTGCTTGGTATTGCTTACGGCAGGGTTTACCAGTTCATAGATCGTCAGCATGGATGCTTCAGTGGATGAAGTCTCATTGCCATGCACATTATAACTAAGCCATACAAAAGCCGGGGCATTCTCTTCCTGCGGGGCCATCCGGTCTTTGGCAAGGTTAGCCAGCCGGATATTATTCATTCGCAGTTGTTCAATCTGTGACAGGTTTTCCGGAGAAGCGATAATGGCAAACAGCAAGGGCCTGCCTTCATTGGTCTGGCCATAGTTCTGCAGCTTTACCATCGAGGGCATATTGGCAGCTACATGCTGGAAATAATTCACCATTTTAAAATGAGGAGTGTAGCGGGTGCCGATCTTGTACCCGAGAAAATCCTCTGGTGATTTTAATTGCGCCGAACCGGCGATAGAGGCAAACAGGGAAAAAGCGAAGATCAACTTACGGTGCATAGCCAGTATTTTAGTGCAGCAAGTTAA
>CAZLRY010000294.1:0-4519 GCA_964561675.1 uncultured Chitinophaga sp. | reverse complement strand
TACTTTTATTAAATTTCCTTTTTTATCTTTGACAAAACTTTTATTATGCAAACACTCACAGACAATATCCTTAATGTCACCCTGCTTGAACCCCGGTTAAAGCATCCTACTATTTTCCGGTATTTTGATGAACTGACGGAGGGAGAGAGCCTGACCATCCACAACGATCATGACCCCAAGCCCCTTTATTACCAGTTGTTGGGGGAACGTGGCAATATTTTTACCTGGGAGTACCTGGAAGAAGGACCTGAATGGTGGAAAGTCAGGATTTCGAAACGGAAAAGTGGCGAAGCGGAGGAAACCCTGGGACAACTGGTGGCAAAAGACATGCGCAAAGCACAGATCTTTAAAAAATATGGGCTGGACTTTTGTTGCGGTGGAAAAAAGACGGTCAAAGAAGCCTGCCAAGAAAAAGGCCTGGATGTAACCAAAGTGGAACGTGAGTTACAATTATCCGAAAAAGAAGAAGCCATCCGGAATCCGCTGCCGTATAATGACTGGAGTCCGGCTTTTCTCTGTGATTTTATTGTAAATACACACCACAGCTATGTACGTAACAATCTGCCCGATATTGTAGCTTATGCAGATAAAGTGCGTAAAGTTCATGGCGGCCGGCATCCGGAACTACTGGAGATCTGGCAACGGGTATCCGAGGTGAACACGGAGATGATGGCGCATATGGTAAAGGAAGAAAAAGTATTATTCCCTTATATCCATGAGCTGGTAAAGGTTGCGGATAAAACTGAGTCTGCCCATGCCAAAGAACTGGGCACGGTGCAACAGCCCATTCAGATGATGGAAATGGAGCATGAAGTGGTGGGTGAACACCTGGCTAAGATCCGGGAACTGACAGGACATTACACGCTGCCTGATGATGCCTGTGCCAGTTATAGTCTCCTTTACAGGATGCTGGATGCCTTTGAAGATGATCTTCACCTGCATGTCCACCTGGAGAATAATATCCTTTTCCCTAAAGCCATTGAACTGGAAAAAATACTGAACTGATTTATTGAAAAAATAATACTATGTCAGATAAACCTGAATTGATTGGCGCTTTGCGGCCAGAACAACTGGTGCAACTGGATGTCCGACCCGTACTGGCAGGCGGAACAGATCCCTTTCAACTGATCATGGAGAAAATCAAAGAGCTGAAAGAAGGGCAGGCCCTGGAGATTATCAATACATTTACACCGGCACCGCTGATCACTGTATTGAAGCGGCAAGGATTCAGCGCTTATACCGAAATGGTCAATGATCAGCTGGTGCATACCTTTTTTTATAAAGACCCTGCTGCGCAGGGGCCGGTAACACTAGCCAACGAGTCAATCCGGTCACATTGGGATGAGATCAATGCCCGCTTTGCCGATAACCTGGTATTTGCCGATGTTCGCGGACTTGAAATGCCGGAACCGATGATCCGGATACTGGCAGCAGTCGACACATTGCCAGAAGGGAAAGCACTTTTTGTATATCACAAAAAATTACCGGTATTTCTGTTGCCCGAACTGGCCGAACGTAAATTTGATTACCGGGTGAATGAAATAGCACCCGGAGAAGTACACTTGTTAATCTTCAGGCCCTGATATGAGTAACGGATATCCGAATGCCGGTTTCAGGAATACCCCGGATACAGCGGTTGTTCCGTTCTATCTGTATGCGGCCATCAGTTTTCTGGCATGTACGATACTGTTATCGCTGTCAACGGAATCCTTTACGCAGCATTATTTCAGTCCGCAGCTCCTGGCAATCACTCATGGAATGGCATTGGGTTGGGGTACCATGATTATCCTGGGGGCCAGTCACCAGCTGATACCGGTGCTGACTGAAAAGTCATTATTCAGTATAAGGCTGGCACATCTCTCGTTCTTCCTTGCTGCAGTTGGAATTCCGTTGTTAGTATATGGATTTTATACTTTCAATATGGGCTGGCCTTCAAAATGGGGTGGGCGACTGGTTCTTTTAGCAGTCATGGCTTATCTGGTTAATATTTTATACACGGTAAAGACCGGGAAGTCAGGCAATATCTATTCTTTGTTTATTGTTACTGCTGCCAGCTGGCTTTTTATTACGGCTTTCCTGGGATTGGTACTGGTCTATAATTTTAATTTTCCATTTCTGCCAAAAGATGTACTGACCTATCTCCCTTTACATGCACATGCAGGTATCCTGGGCTGGTTTTTAATGCTGATAATTGGCGTTGCCTCCAGACTGATTCCCATGTTCCTGATATCTAAATACCAGAACAACCGGAGGTTACAGCTTATATTTTTAATGATTAATGGAGGCCTGATCTACTATCTTCTTTCTTATTATTTTCAGTTTCCATATCCGGTCTTATTTTCGGGACTCATGATTGGGACGGCACTTTCTTTTTTCCTCCATTACATTTTCCGGGTATGGCAGTCGCGTATCCGTAAGAAAGTGGACCAACCGATGCGGATTTCTCTTTTATCGGTAGCCATAATGCTGTTGCCATTATTTATTCTATTGCTGGTTTCTGGCTATCGGATTACCGGCGGACAGCATAGCCGTTTGGTGCTGCTTTACGGGTTCTTAATTTTTTTCGGCTGGATGACCTCTTTGATTCTGGGTATGACCTTTAAAACACTCCCGTTTATAATCTGGAATAAACATTATCATGATAAAGCCGGTCTGATGAAGACACCTGATCCGAAAACCCTGATGTCTGACCGGTTATTTATGGCAATGGGAATTTCATATCTTGCCGGCTTTATGCTCTTTGCCCTTGGTATTTTCGGCGGGTATACCAGCTTGTTAAAGGCTGGGTCAATAGTACTGATATTGGCCGCTGTTTTCTATAACCTGAATGTGCTGAAAATCTGGCGGCATAAACCATTGGTATGAATATCATAAGTAATCATCCGATCAATGCCACTATTGCACTGGCGGCCCTGGAACAGGTAATGGATCCGGAAATCGGGCTGAATGTAGTGGACCTTGGGTTGATTTATCAACTGGACTTTGATAAGCAGGGCAGGAGAATTTATGTGTCGATGACATTGACTACTCAATTCTGCCCGATGGGTGATACGTTGACAGCCGCTGTAAAACGGGTAATGGAACGTACTTTTGGCGATCAGGAAATTGTTGTTGAATTGTGTTTTGATCCGCCCTGGTCGCAGGAACGGATATCGGAACAAGGCAAATTGTTTTTAAATCAATAAGTATGCTGAGTCTGACCTGTAAAACGGCTATTAAAGCGGTAATCTATCTGGCGGCCCGGTTTGAGTCAGGAGAAAAATCCGGTATGAAGGAAATTGCGGAAGTCATTGAGGCCAGCGAACATACTGTGGGAAAAATAATGCAACTACTGGTGAAAGAGGATGTGATAAAAAGCCTTAAAGGACCGAGTGGTGGCTTTTTTATAACCGCCAGGCAGAAGAGCCAACCAGTGATGAATATTGTTGACGCCATTGACGGAAAAGAATTATTCAAACAATGTGGTCTTGGGTTGAGTAAGTGTTCATCCAGTCATCCGTGTCCAATTCATGATGAGTATAAAGTAGTCCGTGACTTATTTGAGAACATGTGCCGGAAAAACACCATAAATGATTTATGCAAACCAGTTAATAAGGGCTTAGCCTACCTGATCGGCTAAAAAACTGTACAACTGATCGTGTTTTACAAAAGGGCATCTTTCATTTTTTCAATTTTGCTGAGTTTAATCAGGTTTTTTGATTTGCTATTGCTTTAGTTTCACCGCTTCTTTGTTCACCTGTTTACCAGCTGACTTTTGTTTAAGAAAGGCAGCTTCTCATCCTGAATTTTAAAATGAGCATGAATACACAATCACCCCATACTTTTCATATTCCTGTAATGGGATTGGCCTATACAATTGATAGTCCGGTTAAAGTAGCCCGATACGGCATCAGTTCAGTAATATCCATTGTTGAAGACCGCCTGGTGGAAATGATGCGGAGTTACTATTATCCGCAAACAGGGAGAACCTATCTTCCCATTACCACGGATCAGCCGGATTACCGGGCCCGTCGGATTACTGATTATTTAAATCTGGTTAATACCATAGTACGGGAACAGGTGGAGAAAATTAAAATAGCCGCCTTTGAAAAAGGATCCGAGATCGTTACCTATTTTGAAATGCTGCCGGAGCAATCTGTATTGAAACAATTATACCGTCAGATGACGCAGACCGAAGACGAAGCAGAAAAACGTCGACTGGAAGCATACCTCCGCAACCAGATCAAGCCCGGGAGTATTGATGTGAATATCATGACCAAACTGGATCGGGAAAATTTTGATGCAAACAGCCAGGTGGTCAAAGATGGTTCGGATGCCGTAGCCTCGCTGCGTGGTTATGTTAACAGTGATCTTGACGGGTCGTCCATTGTTTTTTCCGCAGGTATGAATCCCAGGTTATTTAATTATATGGAGCAATGCAGTCAGTTTGAAATGCGGGAGGATGGTAGTTTTTCCAAAAAAGTAGTACTGAAAGTAAGTGATTTCCGTTCCGCTTTGATCCAGGGCAAGTACCTGGCCA
>CAZLRY010000293.1:0-4524 GCA_964561675.1 uncultured Chitinophaga sp. | reverse complement strand
GCCTTTGCGCCCTTTGATGTGGTGGTGACGATGGGTTGCGGCGATGCCTGTCCCTGGATGCCGGCCAAACGCTTTGTGGACTGGCAGATCCCTGATCCCAAACACATGGAGCCAGCGGAATTCAATACAGTGCGTGATTTTATCCGGGATAAAATTGCCAGTCTGCTGATCGAGCTGGCGGATTAATTCAGATACGCTTTCGGAATCGGGTTGTCGGTTGTCTCTCCCTGCCAGAAAACAGTGAGAATCCACCAGCGCTTCCCGTCAAACCATAATTGGATACTATTGATACCCCGCATAAAGGGTTTCTCATCATTTAGGGTTCTCCGTGATTCATAGGTGCTGAAAATATGGACCACGCTGCCGTATTGGTCCGTTTTCCGGCTGATTTCCGTTTCAAAAAATCCGTCCTTCTCCAGGAAGGGCCCGGATACCTTTATATAATCCTCCAGGGACATCGTGCGTTTACCCATCAGGCCGTCCGGTTTCTTTGCGGTGGCCACGAGTTTGGCTTCCGGTAAAAACAGGGTCCGCATCCGGTCCCAATTGCGGGTTTGTCCTGCCGGACCGGAAATCACCGAATACAGCGCCGCAATAATTGCATCCTGGCTTTCCACATCCTTCGGTTCCGCGGGAATACTGTCGGTGATTATACGGGCATTGGCTTGTACCTGTATAAACAGGGATACAATTAAAAAGGTAAGTATGGGTCGCATGGGCTGATTTTTGGACAATTTACAATCTTGTCCGGTGAAATCCGGTCCGCTTATCAAATGCCGGACTTCTTTATTTACTTTGCCGGAGGAATGCAACAACCAGATAAGCCGGTATTGCCGGTCAACCTATATACGTTTCTTTTTGTCCTGCTTGGGCTGGTCTGTACAGCCGGGCTCTTTGTCCCGCTGATGGATAATGATTCCGCACATCATGCCGATATTGCCCTGCACATGTACCTCACCGGCGATTATGTGAACCTGATCGATAATGGTACTGATTACCTGGACAAACCACACCTGCATTTCTGGCTGGCGGCCTGGAGTTATGAACTGTTTGGGGTAACGGGCTTTGCTTATAAACTACCCTCTTTTCTTCTCACTATACTTGGGGTATATGCTGTATACCGGCTGGCAAAATCCTTATACAATGCAGAAACCGGGAGGCTTGCGGCCCTGATCATCGCTTCGGCTGTTTCCTATATCCTGGCCACCAATGATGTCAGGATGGATGCAATCCTCACTGCGATGATTGCTGTTGCTGCCTGGCAATTAACAGATCTGCTGTTGTTTAAAAAATGGATCAATGTGGTGGGTGCGGCATTAGGACTGGCCCTGGCTTTTTCCACCAAGGGTGCTATCGGGGTGTTGCTGCCCGGCTTATTTGTAATTATACTTGCGTGGTCACGCCGGGAGTTTTTGTCTGTCCTTGGTCTGAAATGGTGGCTGCTTCTCCTGCTGTTTTTTATTTTTATTAGTCCCGTCCTGTATTGTTATTACCTGCAGTTTAATCTGCACCCGGAAAAAATAATCCGTGGAAAAGATCATATTGATGGTATCCGCTTTATTTTATTTAACCAGAGCACCGAGCGGTTTTCCGGGGGAATGGGGGATACGCTGAAGCAGGATTATTTCTTTTTTATACATACTTTTCTATGGGTGTTTGCTCCCTGGTCCTTTCTCGCTTATATTGCCTTATATAATGGGTTACTCAACCTGAAAAAGCAGATTTCAGGATCAGCCGCCATCTTTGTTTTTATATTCTTTTTGCTGCTGGTGAGTTTTTCCGGTTTTAAACTTCCGCATTACCTGAACAGTTGCTTTCCTTTTGCGGCTGTTTTTACTGCCGGTTTTCTGGTACGTTCTGCCGGTCAGTCCTTATTGATGAAACGCTTTTTCCGCTTACAACTGATACTGACCTTATTGATGCTGCTGGCAGTCGCGATCCTGAATTTCTGGGCTTTCCAGGTTAATAGTTACTGGATCCTTGCCGGGGTTATTCTTTTATTGAGTATGTATATTCATTTTATCCGCAGCAGCCTCATGCATACATTGGCAAAAGCGGTCAGTCTTTCAGTGGCAGCCGTTATTTTATCTTTCTTTTTGCTGAACACCAATTTTTATCCGCAGTTGCTGAATTACCAGGGAGGCAACCGGCTGGCGGCTGAAATAAACGGGAAAGTAGAAACTCAGAACATTTTTTTCTGGCCGGGGAGTAATAGTGCTTCTTTTGATTTTTATACAAAGTCCATACGCAGGGAATACCGGGAAGGTGAAGAAAAAAAGGGGGGAAAAATATGGCTGGTCTATTACCCGAAAGATACTGTTTCGATCAGGGAAAGCGGATTAGTGCTGATGAATACGATTACCATAAAAGATTATGAGATCACGAAGCTGGATATGCAGTTTCTGAATCCGGGTAAACGGGAAACGGTCTGTTCCTCAATTATGCTTTCAGCAATACAACCCTGAGCCTACTGACAGTGCTTTTTCAGCAATTCATTTACTTCTGATCCATACTGTTTTTCAAACTGTAATTCCCTGGCTTTTTTCAGATCACTGCAGGCTTCTTCTTTTTTATCAAGGGCCAGGTATACCAAGGCACGGTTCTTATATGCATAAGCATTGGTGGCAAAAAAGAAGATGGATTTATTGATATCATCCAGGGCGCCGGACAGATCATTGAGTTTAAAACGGGTAAATCCCCGGTTATTTAATGTGAGGGGTTCTTCTTTTTCCAATTCAAGTGCCTTATTAAAGTATACCAGGGCTTCCTCATACCTACCCAGCTGGCTGTATTGAAATCCGATATTAACATAAGGACCCACAAAACTGCTGTCTAAGGCAATCGCTTTTTTCAGATACATGATTGCTTCCTCCTGACGGTCCAGTTTATCCAGTACGGTACCCAGGTTATTCAGCACCGATATATCGGTGGTATCATAACTATAAGCCCGGTGAAAATCCTCATACGCTCCTTTGAAATCCCGTTTTTGTACTTTAGCACTGCCCCGGTTGATAAAACATCCGAGCAGGAATTTCTCATCCGTGGTCCGCTCAATCGCTTTTGTATTATCCTCAATAGCTTCATCTGTATAATTCAATATATACATGAGATTGGCGCGGTAATGATAAGCAATGGCTGAATCCGGCTCCAGGGTAATGGCTCTTGAAAAATCATTATAACTAAGCTGGAATTCCTTTAATTCAAAATAGGCGGTACCCCGTCCGGTAAAGACATTATAATTCGTGGAATCTTTATTAAAGGCTTTATTGTAAATATCAATTGCTTCTGTAAACTTCTTTTCCCCCAGTAATTGCTGACCCTGAGCGATCAGGTCCTTTACCGGCTGGGCGGTGGCAGTCAGTGAAAGGAATAAAAAAAGTAAAAGGAATGGTTTTTTCATAACAGGATTTTTCCTCAGAGTCCGGCCTGGCTGCTGATTTCCAGCATTCTTTTTATCGGTTTCAGGGCGGCCAGCCGTAGTTCTTCATCCATGTTGATTTCCGGCAATTCATACTTCATACAGAGATATAATTTCTCAAGGGTATTCAGTTTCATATGCGGACAATCATTACAGGCACAATTATTCGTGGGGGGAGCAGGAATAAAGGTTTTGTGGGGAGAAGCCTTCATCATCTGGTGAAGAATACCGGTCTCTGTTGCCACGATATATTCCATGGCATCATCTTTCTCCGTATACTTCAATAAGCCGGTGGTGGAGCCGATATAATCCGCCAGACGCAATACAGGTTCCTCACATTCCGGATGGGCAATAAATTTTGCTTTCGGGTGACGGGTTTTCAATTTGGTAATTTTCTCCAGACTGAAAATTTCATGGACCATACAGGCACCATTCCAGAGAAGCATGTTTCGTCCGGTGACTTTGTTGATATAGGCGCCCAGGTTTTTATCCGGGGCAAAGATTATTTTCTGGTCTTTAGGAAAACTCTCCACAATCACCCGGGCATTACTGCTGGTTACGATCACATCACTGAGGGCCTTGATACCCGCGCTGCAGTTGATGTAGCTCACGACGATATGATCGGGATGCTGCTCTTTGAACTTTTTGAAAAGCGGCGGGGGGCAGCTGTCACTCAGGGAGCAGCCGGCTTTAAAATCAGGGATCACGACTTTCTTGCCCGGGTTCAGGATCTTGGCTGTTTCCGCCATGAAATGCACCCCGGCAAAAACAATCATGTCCGCGTTGGTTTTTTCAGCCTGCTGAGCTAATCCGAGACTGTCGCCGATATAATCCGCCACATCCTGGATATCCGGTTCCTGGTAGTAGTGCGCCAGGAGCACGGCATTTTTCTCTTTTTTGAGTTTTTCGATTTCGGCAAACAAATCCAGGGAAGGATCCAGCTCAATATCGAGGAATCCGTTTTTTTCAACATTGGCGATCGCGGTATCCGGTACAACAGTGTTCATGAGACTTTCGGTTTTGTTTGTTTGATCAGGGTGCAATATTCCACCAGCCCGTGCAATTTTTCAAAACAAATTTTTTCCAACCTGCGATTAATACAATAA
>CAZLRY010000292.1:0-4530 GCA_964561675.1 uncultured Chitinophaga sp. | reverse complement strand
ATTCTCCGGATCCAGGGTCACTTCTTTGATCTCACTGGTACTGGGTACGGTAAAACGCCATTCGGCACCACGTTGCCAGATTTCCACCGGCAGGTGCAGGGTATGTATTTTGCCATTGGTTTCTTTGATCAATACTGTTACCGGCATCACCATCTGCTCTTTATTCACAATAATGATCTCACTGCCGTTTTTCATATCATCATCGATATAATTCACCGACTTCACCGCTTGATCCAGTTTCCAGTTATTGAACACCCAGCCTCTCCAGAACCAGGCCAGGTCTTCGCCACTGACATTTTCCATAGTATGAAAGAAATCCCAGGGCGTTGGATGTTTGTATGCCCAACGGCGGATATATTCCCGGAAGGCAGCATCAAACCGCTCCTTCCCCAATACCACTTCCCGAAGAACGGTCAGCATTTGTCCGGGTTTAATATAAGCGGCAAAAGCCAGGTTATCCTGTTGCAACACATCAGGGGTATTAAATAGTGCATCCGCCTGGTCGCCAAAACTATACTTGATCATCAGGGATGAATTGGGGTCGGAGAAAAATCCTTTCTCCACAAACTCGCCTTTGTTAAAGGCTTCCGTAGAACCAATATTGATAAAGGTATTGAAGCCCTCATCCATCCAGGCGTATTTGCGTTCATTGCTGCCCACGATCATCGGGAACCAGGTATGCCCGAATTCGTGATCAGTTACACCCCATAGATCGGTACCAGAAGAACCAGCACTGCAAAACACAATGCCCGGGTATTCCATACCACCGACTATACCCGCTACATTCGTGGCAGCCGGATAGGGAAACTCATACCAGGTCCTGGAATAATATTCAATGCTCGCTTTGGTGAATTCAGTGGATCGCTGCCAGCCATTCTTTTTGATACTTTCTTCCGGATAAGCACTGATCGCCATGCATTTTTTCCCACTGGGGAGGTTGATTCGTGCGGCATCCTGTACAAAAGCTTTTGATGCGGCCCAGGCCGCATCCCGGGTATTGGAGATTTTAAAGTGCCAGGTACAGGTGGGCGTGGCGGGACGAGAACTTTTTTCCTTTACTTCACGTTCACTTCGGATCGTTACCGTCTTATCACTTTTTGAAGCGGCTTCCCATCGCTTTAGCTGTTCTTCCGTATAACAGTCCTGTGGATTCAGTAACTCACCGGAACCCACAACAATGAGTTCGGAAGGAGCCGTTATGCTGAAATCAATATCCCCGTATTCCAGGTAAAACTCACCGGCCCCAATATAAGGCAAGGTATTCCATCCCTGGATATCATCATACACGCATAGGCGGGGAAACCATTGTGCCACTTCGTACACGATCCCGTTCTTTGTTTTCAAACGTCCCATCCGGTCAGTACCGTATTCCGGAATTGTAAATTGGTAACCGATGCTGATCTTAACTTGCTCACCGTTTTTCAAAACATCTTTCAATGAAAGCTGCATCCGGGTATCAGTGATCATCGTGTCACGGAGAGCTTCCGGTGTGCCATTTCGTTCCAGTTGAATACTGGTGAACCTGTATCCATCAGTAAATCCGGCATTGGCCCAGCGGCCACCGGTTTGAGTAGTAGTGGCTGATCCACGTGAATCCTTATTATAAATATTCTGGTCCAGTTGCAACCAGAGAAAACGCAGGTTGTCCGGGCTGTTATTGGTATAAGAGATAGTCACTGTGCCAGTAACCGTATGCGAATCGGTATCCAATTTACATTGAATGGAATAATCAGCTTTGTTCTGCCAGTATTTCGGTCCGGGTTCACCGCTTGCACTCCTGTAATCATTACCCGGGTAAGGATAAAACTGCGGATTAAATACGGCCTGGTGATCGTAGGAAGATTGAGCATATACGGAAGTCAGTATAAAACAGCTGCTGATGACAAGCAAGAACTTCTTCATGTATAAGATATATTTATTTAAAAGATAAACCAGTGATAAGTACGAGATACGAGGTACGAAGTACGGAAATACAAAGTACGAGGTACGAAGTACGAAGTACGGCGAACAACCTCGTACTTTGTACTTCGTACTTTACGTGAATTGTTTTTCCGCGATCCCTACGCTCTCCGGCTTCCCCACATCCACCAGCCGGTCACCGCTGTGATCATACCCCATGATGCGGTGATGGGCGGCGAGTTTCAGGTACACATCAATCAGCGAGAACTTACCACTGAAGCCGGCTTTTTTCATCAGTTCAAAAATCTCGTACTCAAAAATCACCACACAGCTGTAGGCCTTGGCCACCAGGTTGGGTTTGGCGATTGAAATACGTTCTTCACCGGTCTGTACATTCCGCCAGCCACAGAGCCGGTTCTCTTCATCAAACAATAACACCCGGGAGGATTTACGGTCCGTCACCCCGAAACTGATCAGGGCCTTCTGTGTTTCATGAAAACGGATCAGTTTGCGTATATTCAAATCCGTTAGTATATCCGCGTTGCAGGTAATAAATCGTTCCCCGGGGGTGAATAGACCTTTGGCGTTTAACAGGCCGCCCCCGGTCTCCAGTACCACGTCCCGTTCATCACTGATTACTACCCGGCTGCCCCAGCCATCATTGGCCGTTACGGCGGCTTCAATCTGATCCGCAAAATGATGCACGTTCACGATGATGTCCTGCACCTTATATTCCTGCAGGTATTCAATATTCCGTTGCAACAATGACTTTCCATTCACCACCGCCAGCGCTTTGGGATGATGATCCGTCCATGGTTTGAAGCGGGTACCCAGACCCGCTGAAAATATCATTGCCTTCATCGCTTCTCGGGTAAAGGGTTATGCCAATTCTTGGCTTCCTGCTCTATATGCAGCAGTTCAATCTTTACTTTAAACTTATTCCGTAAATGCCGGGCCATCGCATCCGCCGCATATACACTGCGGTGCTGCCCGCCGGTACAGCCAAAACTGATCATCAGGCTTTCAAAATCACGCTTGATATATTCTTCCACCGTGATGTCTACAATGTCAAACACACTGTTCAGGAACTCCGGCATCTTGGTCTGCTGTTCCAGGAAATCCTTGACATCCTTGTCGCGCCCGGTCTGTGTTTTCATATGCTCAATACGTCCGGGATTAAGGATACCGCGGCAGTCAAACACAAACCCTCCGCCATTGCCACTGTTATCGGATGGTAGTTGCTTGCGGAAAGAAAAACTATGTACTTTAATCACCAGTGGTGTTTTATCCGTTGCCTGGGTAGGCGTAAACTGCTGAATGATCTCATCCGCTACGCAGAGGTCAAGCACCCGGCTGAATTCCGGAACGGAAATACCCAGGCTCTGGTTATGGAAAAATTCTTTCAGATTGCGCAGGGCCAGGGGAATACTGGTCAGGAACTGCGCTTTCCGTTCAAATAATCCACGGAATCCATATGCCCCCAATACCTGTAACAGACGGATCAGTACATACCCGTTGTACTGACTTTGGAAAATATTCCGGTTCACAGATTGTCCCACTTCATTTTCAAACGCATCAATATAATCCTCGAGCAGATCGTATTTCCATTTATCCGGCAGATTAGCCCGTGCCTGCCAGAGCATCGAAGCTACATCATATTGCGGCGCACCTTTCATGCCCCCCTGGTAATCGATAAAATGTACTTCGTTGTCTTCAGTGACCATAATGTTCCTGCTCTGGAAATCGCGGAACATGAAATATTTGTATTCAGTATGGGTGAGGTAATTACTCAGTGCTTCAAAATCATCGATCAGTTTCTGTTTATCATACGGTTTGCGCAGGGCATCCAGAAAATAATATTTAAAGTACAACAGGTCCGCCATGATCGCCTGTTTGCCAAATTCTTTATTGGTCAGGCAGTTGTTATAATTCAGTCCGGCATCTCCCTTTACCTGCAAACGGGCAAGGGCTTCCAGGCTTTTTTTGAACAGCTCATAGACTTCATCCGTGAAGCCCTTTGATTCCAGGTGATTCAGCAAGGATACATTCCCGAAATCCTCCTGCAGGTAAAATTGTTTATCCTCACTGACCAGGTAAATTTCCGGAATCGCTAAGTCCGAAGTTTTAAAATGATCGGTAAAATAAATAAAGGCCTCATTTTCCTTGATATTGGCGCCATACGTGCCGATTACAGTACCTTCCGTACCATGTAACCTGAAATACCGGCGCTCACTGCCGCTCTGGGGCAGGAGATCTGCTGATACGGGAGGAACTCCCTTCCATTTTGTATACAGGGATTTGATGCTTTCCACGAGTTGCTGCATGCGGCAAATGTAGGCAACTGACTGCAATCCCGGTCTTTGACAGGACTAACAGGCATTAGTTTTTTCTGTTAAATTTGCTTTTTCTAACAACTATGAGTAAAGCTCCGAATCCCAAAGTCCGGATTGTCACGGCCGCCAGCCTTTTCGACGGGCATGATGCCGCCATTAATATCATGCGCCGCATCATGCAAAGCAAGGGGGCCGAAATCATTCACCTGGGTCATAACCGCTCTGTGAAGGAAATCGTGGAAACCGCGATCGAAGAAGATGTACAGGGAATCGCCATCACCAGCTACCAGGGCGGGCA
>CAZLRY010000291.1:0-4538 GCA_964561675.1 uncultured Chitinophaga sp. | reverse complement strand
CCGATCCAGTACAGGCTCTCCACCGTTCTTAAAGAGGTTGTCCCGACCGTAATAATATTTCCACTTAAAGACTTCAACAGCGTTTCAATAAAGGATTGGCTAACATCGATCCACTCCGCGTGCATATCATGCTCATCCATTTTCTCCGCCTTCACGGGTTTGAAAGTACCTGCACCTACGTGGAGGGTGACATAGTCATGGCGGATATTTTTTTCCTTGAGGGATTGGAATAATTGCTCCGTGAAATGCAGACCGGCTGTTGGCGCTGCTACGGATCCATCATACTTTGCATAAACGGTCTGGTATCGTTCTGTATCGCTGTTCTCCGCTTTGCGTTTGATATAGGGGGGGAGGGGGATGGCTCCGGCCGCATGCAAGAGTTCAGCAAAGCTCAGTGATGATGGTGTCCAGCTGAGTTCAATGATAAAACAGCCGGCACGTTTCTCTATATACGCAGCCTGCAGCATGATTTCATTCCCGTTATAGGAGATCCTCTTCTCAAGCACCTGTCCCGGCTTCCATTTGGAGGCGCCACCCACCAGGCATTGCCAGTAAACTTTTCCTTGCTGCAACATAGCACTGGTGATATCGGCATA
Source organism: uncultured Chitinophaga sp. (assembly GCA_964561675.1). Classification (GTDB taxonomy): domain Bacteria; phylum Bacteroidota; class Bacteroidia; order Chitinophagales; family Chitinophagaceae; genus JJ008. The sequence goes on along the minus strand of CAZLRY010000291.1, from coordinate 3,942 downwards.
TTGTTCATGGGGCTCGAGGCAAAATACTTCAATCACGCCTCCGGTACTTTTCTGAAACAGCAACCGGGCTTCCACCACTTTGGTATTGTTAAATACGAGCAGCGAATCTTCCGGAATATAATCCGCTAACTGTCTGTATGTATCTGTTGTGATTGTACCCTGATCATAGATCAGCAGCTTTGAGGCGTCTCTTTCCGCCAATGGGAAAGCAGCAATTCGTTCTTCATGTATCGGATACGTGTAGTCGAGAATGGAAAGTTCCTTGGGATGTTTCATGACACAACTGACTGTTGTATGGTGAAGGGCAAAGGTAAGCATGAGTGATGAGTAGTGAGTGGTGAGTGGTGAGTGGTGAATGGTGAGTTGGGGGTGTCACAACCCTGATCAGTCTTTTCGATTTTCAAGGAACCTCCAACCTCGAACCTCCAACCTCGAACTCCTTATCCCCATCTTATCCACCGCAATCCACACCCTAATCACACTGTTTTTGCCAAAAAACGCCTCCCATCGGCCGAAAGCCTTACTGGTGGCTACTTCTGTCTGATTTTCAGGTGTGGAAAAAAGAAAATCGCGAAAATTTGGTTCCTAAGTGGGAAAAAGTGTTATTTTGTGTTAATTAATTCAAACTTGATTCAATTAACTGATAATGACAGGCTTTCTCGGAGAATTCGAGGCAACGTTGGACGCCAAGGGGCGTTTCTTGCTCCCGGCGGGGTTCAAGAGGCAGTTGCCGGAAGAGGAAACCAACCGGTTCGTTATCAACAGGGGGTTTGAAAAATGCCTGGCGCTCTATCCGATGAGGACCTGGGAGCCACTCTTTGAAAAGATTACCGGCCTGAATGAGTTTGACCCCAAGCAACGGGAGTTCAGACGGGCATTTCTGAATGGCGCCACTTTCGTGGAACCTGATACGGCCGGGAGAATATTGTTGCCACAAACCCTGAAGGCGTATGCCGGGCTGCAGAAAGATATCGTGTTGATGGCAACAGGAGACAAATTAGAAATCTGGGATAGTAATAAGTACAAAGAGCTCTTTGATTCACTTTCTTCGGACACATTCAGTGATTTGGGCGACCAGGTACTGGGTAGCGGATCGGATAAGTCGAAAAGTTAAAAAGGTAAAGCATGGAACAGCCCAATCAACAAAAAGGTGCATCCGGCTTGCCTGCTGACTCACAAGACTATCACATTCCTGTTCTGCTCAGCGAAACCCTGGAAGGCCTGAATATTCAACCGGACGGCATTTATGTGGATTGCACATTTGGCGGAGGTGGTCACTCAAGGGCGATCCTCTCCAGGCTGGGTGCAAAAGGAAAACTGGTCGCCTTCGACCAGGATGACGATGCAAAGAAAAACATGCCCGATGACGAAAGATTAGTATTTGTTTCACACAACTTTCGTCACCTGCAACGTTTCCTCCGGTTAGAACAAATCACCGCAGTGGATGGTATCATGGCCGACCTGGGCGTCAGCAGTCACCAGTTTGATGAGGCAGACAGGGGTTTCTCGACCCGCTTCAATGCCGATCTGGACATGCGGATGGATCAGCGCCAGGCTCTGACCGCTTTTGATGTGGTGAATACCTATACTGAACAACAGTTGCATAAACTGTTTGAACAGTATGGTGAAGTCACCAACTCCAAAACACTGGCCCGTAAAATTGTACAGGTGAGGAATACCGCCTCATTAAAAACAATCGACGGTTTTAAGAATGCAGTCCGGGATATTGTAAAAGGAAATCCCAACAAGTACTTTGCCCAGGTTTTCCAGGCTTTACGGATAGAAGTTAATGACGAGTTAGGTGCATTGAAAGAAATGCTGGAGCAAATCCCCAACCTGTTAAAACCCGGAGGCCGGGTCGCCATCATCACTTTTCATTCACTCGAGGACAGATTGGTAAAGAATTTTTTCCGACGCGGTTCATTTGATGAGCCCGAAGAGAACCCCTTTATCAATACCGAACCGGTCAACGAACTGAAGATCATCACGAAAAAGCCGGTCGGACCAACCGATGAAGAAATGAAACGGAATCCGCGGTCAAGAAGCGCCAAACTCAGGGTGGCTGAAAAGAAAGGATAAGCGGATCCGATAAATAAGGGAACGACGAACACAACATATAAGGGTATACAAACTTTGGAAAATCTATATCCTTTGAAATCACCCCTTGAAACCAAGGGAGATGAAAAACCAGACTAACACGCGAAAACGCATGTATGCCGGAGCAAAAAACAAAAGAAGGGGAAATGAAAGCGGAACAGCCCACCGGGTTGAACGGCTGGAAACGATGGCTGAATTATCAGTCCATTGTTAAACAGGTCCCCTTCTTTTTGTTCCTGGCAGTTCTCGCAGTACTGTATATCTACAACGGTCACCAGGCCGATAAAACGATACGCAGTATTAACCGCACGGAAAAAGAAGTGAAGGAGTTGCAGTACGAGTACACCGCGGTAAAAGGAGAACTGATTTCACGGAGCATGCAGAGCAAACTGATGGATGCGGTAAAGCCCCTTGAACTGAAAGAGCTGACCGAATCCCCGGTAGTGCTGACTGACAGCAGCCTGGCGAAGTAATACAGGAACGGACGGACAACTGCGCAGGCAGTTTGCATATAAACAACTAAGGACACAATCAATTACGGGCATTGGAAGTAAAACGTGACATACTTTGGAGAGTATACGTCAGTTTTCTTGGCATCGTGGTGCTGAGTTTACTGGTACTCGGAAGGGCCTTTTATATCCAGCGGGTAGAGGGCGAACACTGGCGCAGTATGAGCGACAGTCTTCACCAGCGCTTTATCGAACTGGATGCACAAAGAGGTACCATCTACAGCGAAGACGGGCAGATGCTCAGTGCTTCCATCCCCACATTTGATATCTATATCGACTTTAATGCGGACGGACTCCGTGAGAAGAAAGGCAAACGGTTTTATGAAAACATTGATTCATTCTCACTGGCACTGGCTGCCTATTTCGGGGATAAGTCTGTTGCCCGGTACAAATCAGAACTGAAAACTGCTTTTAAAAAGAATGCCCGCTATTTTCCGCTGAAGAAGAAACTGAGTTTTGAAGAATACAAAACATTCCGTGATTTCCCCCTGGCACGCCTGGGTAGGAATAAAAGCGGCATCATCGTGGAGACCAACAGCAAACGTCTGCCGCCCTTTGGTCTACTTGCCAGCCGTACCATTGGTCTTTCACGCGAACATATCGCCAGCGACGGTAAAGTCAGGAAACAAAATGTGGGACTGGAAAAAAGTTACGACAGCGTACTGAGCGGAAGGAGCGGACAAAAGTTGGTGCGCTATATCGCCGGGGGAACCGCAATTCCGATCGAGGGTTCTGAAACCGATCCTGAAAACGGGAAAGATGTTTACACCACCCTGGATGTACAGATACAGGATATTACGGAGACCGCCCTGCTTCGCATGATGCAGCAGTGCGAAGGTCCTTACGGAACTGCGATCGTAATGGAAACCACCACCGGTAAGATCAAAGCCATGGCTAACCTGGGCCGCCGTCCGGATGGCAGCTACTGGGAAGATGATAACTATGCCCTGCGTACCACTGAACCCGGATCTACCATTAAACTGGTTACCTTATTATCCGTACTCGACAAAGGAACCAGCAAACCCAACGATCTGGTGGAAGTCGGAACCGGCCGTTTACAGGTAGGGAACAAAATGATCACCGACGCAGAACGGCAGCCAAAATCCGTATTGACCCTGAAAGAATGTTTTGCACACAGTTCCAATATCGGTATGAGCCAGGTTGCTTACAAAGCATTCGCCCAAAAGCCCGCTGAGCTGAAAGAATACATGCATCGGTTTCACCTGGATGCCCGGGTACCCATTGATCTGGCCAACCTGCCTAAACCCACCATGGCCCCGCTGGATCAGAAAGGCAGCGCCCAGGGAAATATGCTCTGGATGAGCTTCGGGTATGG
>CAZLRY010000290.1:0-4553 GCA_964561675.1 uncultured Chitinophaga sp. | reverse complement strand
TAAACTGCCCTTTGCTGAAACTATAATCCTGCAGGGGCTGAAGCGGTACCGAATATAGCCCGGCTGAGGTGCCAGTGTATAAGATGTCCTTATGGATAATCGCCGAGTAACCTGAACCATCCTGCGAATAGGGGCTGATCCGTTTGATGGCACTGTTATACGCAATAAAATCAACGCCATTATCGAGTCCCAGCCAGAGATTCTGTTGCCGGTCCAGGAAAATGCTGAGTACATTATTATTCTGAAGACCTTCAGACCGGTTAAAACGCTGAATCAGGTTGCCCCGGGTATCAACAATCTGCACCCCATTATTATTCGTGGCGAGGGCCACCCATTCTGTACTAATCGCAGTTGCTGCATAGATCCGGTCTTTTTCGATCAGGGACAGGGCGGGGGAGTTCAGTTTTACGGCCCCCTCCTTACTTAATATATAGATCCCGTTTTTGAGGGTGGTCACCAGGCTGCTGTCACGCCCGATTGGCAGGATCGCCGTAATGGGGTCGGAACCCGGCAACTGACTGCTGTTCAGCACAGGACTCCAGATATTATTATTGAACGTCATGATCCCATTCACATAGTCATGGGCATAAAGACGGTCGCCGCAGACACCGAGATAGGACCATTCAGAAGGGGCCGTAAACACCGCCATGGCATTCCCGGTGTACCGGAATATTTTTCCCGGTGTCCGGAAGTAGACATCTTTCTTATATACACAGATATCCCATACATCCCCGAAAGACCGCTCTTTTTCAGGCAACAGTTCAACGAGGGAGGTAAAGCGCAGGCTTCCGTTCCGGCCAGGGGAGAAATAGCCCAGTTCGTCTTGTCCACCCGCATAGACCCGGTCTCCGGCCCCGGTTTCGACGGACCGGACGATGGTTTTATTCGGAAGCGGGTAAAGGTTCCAATATTTCCCGTCAAAGCTCAATACCCCTTCATTATTAGCCAGATAGAGGATCCCTTGCCGGTCCTGGCGGATATCCCAGTTTTGTAGACCGGCCGCATATGCCTGTTTTGAGTAATTTATAATGTCAGGTAAGCCAATTGTATTTTGGCAAAAGACCGTAACCGGAAGCAAAAAAACGAGCAGGATAAATTTTCTCATGATGGGGCAATGATTCGTAATGTGAAAGTAGGGAAAAGCAGTTGATGTAGGAATGATGTAGTTTAATTATTGCAATATCAATTAGTTACGTTTTTTGATGTATAGTTGTTGTAGGTAATAATTTCAAAAAAGTGGATTACAGGCGTAACTTGGCCGGGCTTTAAAAAGCATTTTTGTTCGCTAAAATAATTGCTATATGAAATTAAAAACTGCATTGCTGAGTCTCTGTGTCCTATTGACAGGCCTGCTTCAGACGGCCTCAGGACAAAACCTGCCAGTTTCCGGCACCGTTTCCAACAAATCAACCGGCGAGCCTTTGGTTGGCGCCACCATCTCGGTAAAAGGTACCCGTACCAATACCATGACAGATGCGAAGGGCCAGTTTACCATTGCGATCCCGAAAGCCGGGTCCGTCCTGGTATTCAGCTACACCGGTATGAAACAGGTTGAGCTTACGGTCTCCGATAACAAATCGGCGGTCAACATCCAATTAGAAGAAAGCACAACCAGCACCCTTACGGATGTGGTGGTCGTGGGTTATGGTACCCAAAAGGTCACGAAAGTGTCCGGTGCCATCTCTACCATTAAAAGTGCTGACATTGAAAAACTGAAACCCGTCCGGGTAGAAGAAGCCCTCCAGGGCCGTGCTTCCGGCGTGGTGGTGGTTAACAGTGGTACACCGGGTGCCAAACCCACCGTACTGGTAAGAGGTATTCCCTCCTTCTCCGGTACCGATCCGCTGGTGATCATCGATGGCGTTCCCCAGTCACTGACTGATTTCAACTCCATTAATGCCGCTGACATTGAATCCATTAACCTGCTGAAAGATGCGGCCACCACCGCCATCTACGGGGTGAAAGGGGGTAACGGGGTAATTGTGGTGACCACGAAGAATGGCCGCAAGAACCAGAAAACCGATATCACGTTCAACAGTAATTATGGAGTACAGGAAGTGGTGAACACCCTGGGTGTGCTGAACGCTTCTGAATATGCCGCCATCATCAATGAAGGAAGCACCACGGCCGGTGGCCAGGTGATTTTCCCCAACCTGAGTACGGTAGGTGTGGGTACCAACTGGCAGAATGAAGTATTCAAAATGGCCAGTATGCAGTCCCATAACGTATCTGCCCGCGGCGGCAGCGAAAAAATGTCTTATTTCCTCTCCGGTGGCTGGCTCAGCCAGGGCGGAATCGTGGGTGGTAATGATAAATCCAGGTTTAACCGCGGTAACCTGACCGCCAACCTGAATTTTGACCTGGCCCCCCGCCTGAAATTCATCCTCAATACCACTGCGGTATTACTGGATGGCAGAGGCATCCAGGAAAACTCCTTTAATAGTGTACTGGGTTCCGCGATCAATTTCGACCCCACCGTACCTAAATACAACACCGTTCCCAATACAGTGGGTACTTACGGATACAGCAACCTGCTGCTCTCCGAGATCTTCAACCCGCTGACCAAACTGGATAATACCTTTAATAAGAATGTAGGGAACAAACTTTATGGTAAAGGCGAATTACAATATGATGTACTGAAGAACCTGAAACTCACCAGCCGTTTTGGTTATACCAAATATGATGGGAATGCCAAATCATTCAGTCCGCTGGTATTCTACGGTCCGCTGAACGTAGAGAATTCCATGAATGCTGACGGATCGACTGTAACAGGCCGGTTCAACAGTGTATCACACGAAAAGACCAGCAACTTCAACTGGACCTGGGAATCTTTTGCCAACTATAACTTCAAGGTAAAAGAAGACCACAACTTTGAAACCGTACTCGGTTTCTCCATGGCCAAAACATCCGGCAATGCCGCCGGGGCCAGCCGCCAGGATGTACCGTTTAACTCATGGGAATTTGCGGACTTCACCGCGGCTACCGGTAACAATACCGCCACCAATACCAATGCGGTGACCGGTTATTACTACCAGTATTTCCGCCGCAACCTTTCTTACTTCTCCCGGATCAACTATGATTACCAGGAAAAATACCTGGCTTCTTTCACGGCCCGCCGCGACGGATCCTATGCATTTGGTAAGAATAACAAGTACGCCAACTTCTTCTCCGGTTCACTGGGATGGGTGGTGTCTAAAGAAGATTTCTTCAAATCCGAATTCATCAATCACCTGAAGATCCGCGGTAGCTACGGCTCCATCGGAAACGAAAACGTAGATCCTCAGTTTGTAAGTATAGTAACCGGCGGACCGAGCTATGGTCCAACCGCCAACAGTAACGGTTATACCTTCGGCGATATCTTCTATCCTGGTTCTACCGTAGGTTCAGCCGCTAACGACGCCCTGGCCTGGGAAAAACAGATTCAGGCGAACGTAGGTTTTGATATGACCTTCTTCAAAAGAAGATTCAGTATTTCTGCCGATTATTTCCAGAAAGAAGTGGAAGGATTATTGTTTACGCCTTCAGGTTCCCTGTACCTGGGTACCGTACCTTTCCCCACGGCGAATATCGGTTCTACCAAGAGCAGCGGTATCGACCTGATGCTTTCCTTTAATGAAACATTCGGTAAATCCTTTAAGTTTAATACCAGTGTGACCTTCACTACCTCGAAAAATGAAGTAACCGCCACTAACAGTGATGGTACAGCGAAAATCCTGGGTGGTTTCTACTTCAACGGTCAGTCACAGAATGTAACGGTTTTTGAAAAAGGCCAGACCCCTGGTTATTTCTACGGTTTCAAAACCAACGGTCTCTTCCAGAATTATACCGAAGTAAATGCCGGTCCTACACAGACAGGCGCCCAGCCGGGTGATATCCGTTTTGTGGATATGAACAAGGATGGGGTGATCAATGATGCGGATAAGACCAAGATCGGTGATCCGTTCCCTGAATTCACCCTCGGATGGAACCTGAACCTGGAGTTTAAGAATTTTGATTTCACCGCTTTCACTTACGCTTCTGTAGGTAATGAAGTATACAGGGCTTATGAAAGAAATGCGAACTATACCAATAAGGACCGTATGATCCTGGCCCGCTGGACCGGTGAGAACAGCACTAACAGCGCTAAGAATCCCCGTTATTCCTTTACGGATGCCAACAGCAATATCCGCGTTTCTGACCGGTATGTTGAAGACGGTTCTTTTATTAAGATCAAGAACCTGCAGTTGGGATATACGTTCCCGCAGCAGATGACCCGCAAGGTTTTCAGCCGCCTCCGTATTTACGCACAGGTGAAAAACGCGTTCACGTTTACCAAGTATACCGGATTTGATCCTGAGATCGCCGGCGGTATTCTCGATACAGGTGTGGACAGAGGCGCTTATCCCCTGGCACGTACCTACGCTGTCGGTATTGATATCAAACTTTAAACCGTTATAAAATTATTATACAATGAAGACCTTATTAATTAAATCAACCTTCTTTGCACTGCTGGTCCTGTCACTGGCCTCCTGCAAAAAATGGATCGACTACAATCCCCAGGAGGAGTTCAAGAT
>CAZLRY010000289.1:1855-4661 GCA_964561675.1 uncultured Chitinophaga sp. | reverse complement strand
TTGGGTGTACTCGATGTCGATAGTGCCGAATTGGATCAATATGATGCCATTGACCTGGAGTACCTGGAAAAAATCGTAGCTCTTATTCCATGGTAAACGAAATCAACAGTATCCGCATCATTGTAAACGGTAAAGTACAGGGCGTGTTTTTCCGGAAATATACCCTGCAAAAAGCCAGGGATCTGGGACTTACCGGCGAAGTGATGAACCTGGAAGATGGAGCAGTGAGTGTCCAGGCCTCTGGTACGACTGAGCAGCTGAATGAGTTGATTGCTTTCTGCCGGACCGGTCCAGGCGCTGCCAGGGTCAGCGGAATTCAGGTGGAAACGATGGAATACAAAAAATTTAAGGACTTCCGGATAATAAAATAATTGTACCGCTTTTCTTCAAAAGCATTGTAAAATCAGCATTTGCTTTCTATTTTTAAGGCGTTCCCCACCGGGGACTGAATCTTTTATTTATAATTTTAAACCATTTCTTATGTTGAATCTACCGAACCCCGTACGGTTAAGCCGTATCGTGCCGGCTATTGCCGCCATTTTTCTGCTGACCATCATTCTCAGCAGCTGTGCTGATGACAAACAAACCCCTTTAGCTGCAGACTCTCCTGAGAAAAAAGAATTTAAAATGAATTGTGTCATGCTCAGCCGTGCACAGCTGCAGGCCTGGGTGGACAGTGGATGGACTAAGCCTGGTTCAGCCGGCAGAATCAATACCTTGCTGCTGCAGTTCTATTCCGCAGATGCAGCCGGCATTGCCTCCAATATGCAGCTGACCTCCTATCCCGGCTCTTCGGCCACCGACTTCAAAATCAGTGGCAATGCTTTACTGGCGATTGATACCACCTGCAAAGCAAAAACATTCAGCGGCAAGATCATCCTGGCCAATAACCAGATCAGCTTTGATGCGTTGAAAGTATTCAATGCGGATGGCACCCTGAAGGAATTCGACTATATCCGCTTTACTCCTCAGTCATTCGGCCAAATCAGCGAATACATTACCTTCGATGCGAAAGTCATTAAAGCGAGTGGTGAAATTGAAAGCGACCTGGGTGGCCCGACAAAACCCTGTCCGCCTCTTTGCTGCCCGCCTTTATGTGATTAATTTCAATAACTGAATGCACCAATTTTTCAAACTGCTTCTAAACTGGTCAGAGGTTTGGCCCCTAGCCTTAGCTCTGACCATTTTATTTCTATACAAACAAAAAGAAGATATTAAAATTATTTTCTGGCTGCTTGCTGTTTCATTTCTTATTCATTTATTGGCAACTTACATTTCTCTGTTCAATGACAGGGTTCCCGGCTTTTTAATGAACAATAATATTTTTTACAATATTCTTGCTTTTATCAAGCCTGTATTTACAGGAATATACCTCTTACGTCTAAGGCAACTAAAGCAATATAAATTTCTGTCCTATGTATTCATAATTTTTATACTATTCACCATTTTTAATTTTCTGTTTCTTGAGAGCATTTACATTTTTAGCAGCACTATGGTATTAGCTGAGAGCGCTTTTATGCTGATTTTCATATTAACTTTCTTTCTGAACGCCATCATTGACGATGAAATCCCACTTCCAATAAAACATCCGGCTTATTTTTTCTGTACAGCTGTTGGCATTTCAGAAAGTATAAATTTTTTTATTTACCTCTTTTTATTCCCGGTATTCAGCACAAATCTTGAATTTGGCATTCTGATTTTGAATATATCGAGTTATGCTTTTATCTTTTATGGTCTACTTATCGCTATCGGGTTGTTTTTAAACAGAGGAAACCCCAGATTCTTTTTCAGAATAACCATATGAATAACAATATCACCTTATTAATAATACTTGGGATTACAGTCATGCTGGGTCTAATGCTCAGTGTATTGGCTGCGGTCATGTTTAATTTCCGGAAAAAGAACCAGCACCGACGGGCCATGGAGTTGCTGAAAGAACAACAGCAGAGTCAGCTGATCGAAGCAGCCATCCGTAGTGAAGAAACGGAACGGCACCGGATATCAGAAACCCTGCATGATGAAGTGGGCGCTATTCTTTCCTCCGCCAAACTTCACCTGCTCGGCATTAAACAAACCACATTGGATGAAAAAGATAAAAAACTGCACGAAAAAGGAGCCGGATTATTGAATGATGTCATCAAACGGGTGAGAGGGATCTCCCACAGCCTGCACAGTAATATCCTTAAAGAGTTTGGGTTTAATGAAGCCATCCGGCATTTCCTGCAACAGGTGACCGGCGGCACCATGATCAGTACGGATACCCGGCTGGACGAAAAATACAAAGGAAGTACACCCGAAAAGGACATGAGCCTGTACCGGATCATACAGGAACTGATCAACAATACGCTTAAATATGCCGGTGCATCAAAAATGGAGATCAATTCAATCATGAAGGAAAATGAACTGGTGGTCACCCTGGTGCATAATGGTAATGGATTAAGCCAGGAGGATTTTGAAATATTCAGCTTCCGTAAAGAAGGACTGGGTTTGAAAAATATCCGGAACCGAGTACTGTTGCTGAAAGGGAAAATTTCATTCGATAAAACACCGGAAGTTTCGACGATACATATCAGTCTGCCTGTATAAACCAAACCAACTCCTTATGCCTAAATTCAAAATTGCCATTGCCGATGATTATCCCGTATACCGGGATGGCCTGCAGGTAACCCTCTCCGCTGATGAAAACCTGGAAATAATCTTTGAAGCAGACAATGGCCAGGAACTCCTGGAGAAAATGAATGCCGAATTACCGGACCTCGTAATTATGGATTATAAAATGCCGGTCATGGACGGTATGGCCGCTACA
>CAZLRY010000289.1:0-1755 GCA_964561675.1 uncultured Chitinophaga sp. | reverse complement strand
GTATCATCAATACTCTGTGGCCAGCTGTCGGCAATAGCCTGACGATAATCCGGCTTATAGGTCATGGTAAATCCTTCCACATGCTTACTGATCTCCGCACCGATTTCCCTGGGCGAGAAACTCATTCCCGACACATTATAGGAAGTCCTGATTTTGATTTTGCTGGCAGGAGCTTCCATTAATTCAATGGTGGCCCTGATTGCATCCGGCATATACATCATTGGGAGATAGGTGTCTTCCTTCAGGAAACATTCATATTTTTTTTCTTCCAGGGCCTCATGATAAATCTCCACGGCATAATCCGTAGTACCTCCTCCCGGGGCTGATTTATAGGAGATAAGTCCGGGATAACGGATACTCCGTACATCCACGCCGAACCGCTGATGAAAATAGTGACACCAGAATTCACCGGCGTACTTACTGATGCCATATACAGTAGTGGGTTCTATTATCGTTTGCTGCGGACATTGCTGACGGGGAGAGGTCGGCCCAAATACGGCAATGGAAGAAGGCCAGTATACTTTATGGAGTTTTTCCTCCCGGGCTATATCCAGTACATTGAGGAGTCCCTGCATATTCAGGTTCCAGGCCAGACCCGGGTTTTTCTCGCCGGTGGCAGAAAGGATCGCTGCCAGCAGGTAGATCTGGGTGATATTCTGACGGATCACCTGTACATGCAGCATTTCTTTATTCATCACATCCAGGGATACATAGGGACCCGTGCCTTCCAGCAACGGGTTCTGTTCCCGAAGGTCGGAAGCGATCACATTGGCATTCCCGTACAGTTTACGAAGGGCCATAGTCAGTTCCACCCCTATCTGACCGGAGGCACCTATGACCAGGATTTTCTCTTTTACCATAGCAAGCGTTTAGAAGACAAAGATGAAGGTTCGTTTTTCAAATTCCAACTTAAAAAGCAAATCCGGGAACTTCGTTTTATTTTTGCCGCATGACAAATTTTCTTCCCGATCTGTTCCGTGGACAAACCTACGATTCATCCAATTTTTTCCTCCTGGCCGGCCCCTGTGTGGTGGAAAGTGAAGACCTGGTAATGGAAGTGGCGGAGAAGGTTTCCGGCATCTGCCGCAACCTGGGTATCCCCTATGTTTTTAAGGCCTCGTACCGGAAAGCCAATCGCACCAGTGCCAGTTCCTTTACCGGCCTGGGTGATCAGCCTGCGTTGGAGATACTGAAAAAAGTAAAGGACCAGTATCAATTGCCGGTCGTTTCCGATATTCATGCCCATGAGGAAGCAGCGATGGCCGCTCCTTATGTGGACATCCTTCAAATACCCGCCTTTCTGTGCCGGCAGACTGATCTGCTGATCGCGGCTGCGGAAACAGGGAAAGTGATCAATGTAAAAAAAGGACAATTCCTGAGTGGCCCATCCATGAAATTCGCCGCGGAAAAAATCCGCCAGGCCGGGAATGAAAAAGTAATGCTGACGGAACGGGGAACCACTTTTGGCTACCAGGACCTGGTGGTGGACTACCGCAATATTCCCTGGATGCAGGAAATCAATGCCCCGGTGGTGATGGATGTTACCCATTCGCTTCAACAACCGAACCAGACCACCGGAATTACCGGTGGCAATCCGCAACTGATCGGCACTATTGCCAAAGCGGCTATTGCTGCCGGTGCGGACGGACTATTTATTGAAACACATCCCAATCCGGCCCTGGCAAAAAGTGACGGAGCGAATATGCTGAAACTTGATCTGCTGGAAGACTTGCTGGCAAAGCTGGTGAAGATCCG
>CAZLRY010000288.1:0-4661 GCA_964561675.1 uncultured Chitinophaga sp. | reverse complement strand
ATATAATCCAGCTGATCCTCATTCGTAATCTCTCCGGTGATTTCACCGAGATAATGAAGGCATCTCCTGATATCGAGTGAAAGCAGATCGCCGGGTAGTTTGTTATCGAGTCCGGCTTTAATTTCATGGAGAGATCCTGCTACCTGTTGAAGGGCATGATAATGTCGGGCATTGGTGATAATGGTGTTTTCGGCCTGTACCTGTCCTTGCAATACGAGATCTACCATCCGTTCACGCAATACATCAATATGTCTTTTTTCTTTAGCGGCTATATAGACCACCGGTTCAAAGGCACTGAAACGGAGACGTGCCGCAGCTTCATCACCGGCGTCAATTTTATTTCCTACGAGTAAATAACGGAGACCGGCTTCATCGGCTTCCTTTTTCCAGTTGGTGAGTTCGGTGCTTTCCCCGTTGACATCAAAAAGATAAAGCACCACATCCGCCTGTTTGATTTTGGCGAGACTTCGTTCGATACCGGCGGATTCAATCGTATCGGTGGTATGTTGTCGGATGCCGGCGGTGTCGATCAGGCGGAAAAGGATGCCGTCGATATTGATGAGCTCTTCAATGGTATCGCGTGTGGTGCCGGGTATCTCGCTTACAATGGCACGGTTTTCATTCAGCAGGGTATTGAGCAAGGTTGATTTGCCGGCATTGGGTTTGCCGACAATGGCTACAGCAACCCCGTTACGTATCACATTACCCAGACTGAAGGATTGAATCAATCCGCCGGTGGCGGTTTGCATTTCATTGATCAGGTCATAGAACTGGGTACGGTCGGCAAACTCCACATCTTCCTGGGAAAAATCCAGTTCGAGTTCAATCAATGCGGAAAAAGTAAGCAGACGGTCACGAAGCTCCTTCAGGTTCTCGGAGAAGCCTCCCCGGATGGTATGAAGAGCAGCCTTTTGAGAAGCAGCTGTATTCGCAGCGATCAGGTCAGCCACCGCTTCAGCCTGTGTAAGGTCCATTTTGCCATTCAGGAAGGCCCGTTGAGTGAACTCCCCGGGTTTGGCCAGCCTGGCACCGGCACGGATACAGGCATCAATCACCTGTTGTTGTACAAAGGGGGATCCATGGCAACTGATCTCTATTACATCCTCCCCGGTATAAGAACGGGGATTCCGATACAGCGAAATCACCACTTCATCCAGTACCGTTTCACCCTCTTTGAGCAAACCCACATGCAGGGTGTGAGCAGCCTGCAGCAAGAGATTTTTTGAAGGGAACAGACGATTGACCAGTTCAATGGCCCGGGCACCAGAGAGTCGTATTACGCCAATAGCACCCACCCCGGGAGGTGTGGCGAGGGCAATGATGGTGTCGTCCCAGCCGGTGAGCTTGTTCATAGCAGCAAAATTAACTAAAGCAGGTTAAAAGGTTTACAAGTTAAAAGGTTATCAAGGCGAAGCTCATTCCCTACTCTCCACTTTCCATTCTCCACTCGCTACTTCCCGGCAAAAAAAATCCCCCCTGTTACCAGGAGGGATTGCTTAGAAATATTCGTTACAGCTTATTCAGCTTCTACTCTGAAAGTGATCGGTTGTTTGCGGTAAGCTTTTACCTGGCGGCCATTTTGTACGGCAGGGCTCCATTTGGGTCCTTTTTTAATAACCCGGATGGCTTCTTCTTCCATACCGTAACCATGGTTGGTGAGGGCTCTTACGTCACTGATGTTTCCTTCTTTGTCCACTACAAACTGTACAACAGTCGTGTAGGTTCCTTCCGGAGCACCATTGTCGGTGGCTACCTGGCCATTTGCGTTTCTTTCGAGGTACTGACGCCATTTGGAGTCACCGCCCGGGAAACTGGCTTCGATTTCCACTTTGTCGAAGATTTTATTTTCGTCATCTTCTTTTTTTACTTCGACGATCTGCTTACCCTGGTCGATATCCACCGGAGCGGCAATACCTTCATCCTTGATACCTTCCTGGCTGACCACATCGATCTTGGCTTCTTTCAGTTCTTCCTGCGGGGGTGGTGGTTTTTCAACTTCATCATCCTTTTTGATCACCGGAGGTGTGAACTGTTTCATTTCCACTTTCGGAGGTTCTTGCTTTGGCGGAGGAGGCGGAGGAGGAGGCGGGATGGCCTTCTTCTCTTCCTGCTTCACATCCTGGATAGTCATCTCATTCATTTTCAGCTTCTTGTCCGCCTTTTCCTTCATTGTACTCGATAAGATGGAGGACAATAAAGCCAGCAGGGCAACGGAGCCTGTAATGATGAGCGCACGTGTAATCCGGCGGTTATAAGTCTTTCTTAACTCATACGCGCCATAGTCTTTGTTCTTTCCGTCAAAGATGATGTCCAGAACATCGGCTGAGAGTATTTTATTGGCTTCCATTACGTAGCTTTTTTAATTAGATGCACAAGGGATTCATTTCCATAAACCCCGTTCTGTTATTTTGCGGGAGCCGTTGCAGGCGCCGCACCTTCAGTTACCTTAATCAGCTCAAATTCCTGATCAAAGATTTTTACCATGGCGTAGGTACGCACCTGGTTGATGGTCATTTCATCCAGCATATCCACCGTGTTTTTATACGTGGCTTCAGGACTGGGTTTAATGATCACAACAAAATCCTTGTCGGCACAGTTGCTGACTGGTTTTCCTTCCGCTTTCGCTTTTGCCTCGCATGCCGGATCAGTCACATACCGGGAAATCACCTCTTTCTTTTTGTTTACAATAATGTCCCGGATTGAAGTGTAGGTAGCCGTTTTGAAGTTGCTTCCATCTTCCTTCAGTTTTCCTTCATAATAATAGATGACATTATTTTTTCCCAGCATGATGCTGAGTACAGAGGATTCTTTTACCTCGGTCTGCTCTTTTACATCCTTCACATCCTTAGGCATATTGAGGTCGAGCGTCGTAGGGGTGCTCATGGTTGCCGTGAATACGAAGAACGTAATCAGCAGGAACCCGAGATCCACCATTGGCGTCATATCCACACGGGTCGAAAGCTTTTTGGCTTTTTTCACCCCTGGACCTTTTTTGTGGCCACCATCGCCACCTTCTTCTATACTTGCCATAATGAATTGGTTTTAAAAATTATTTCTTTAAATCTTTTTCACCGGCGGCTTCCCTCCGGTACAATTCTGTACCAGCCGGAATCTCATCCAGCGCGGTAACCAGATTGTATTTAAACTCCTCGTTCTTTTTCAGGGCAGAAATCACCGCTTCAAAGGTTGGATATTTTGATGCTCCATCCCCTTTGATCAGGTAATTCAGTTTTTCACCACGGAAAGCAGACTTTGCTTCACGAATCCACCAGAACAGCTGATTGTTCAGGGTGTCCAGTACAGGAATACCCGGTACTTTCAGCTTTGGCTGATCCTTTGCATCCGTTGCCAGTAATTGCTTTAACCCGGCAAAAGGAACACCTACTGCAAAAGTCTTCTTGAAGTTTGCCATTTCCGAAGGGCTTAAACCCAGGTTCTGGGAGGAATTGATCCCTGCAATGATTACGTCAAACTTGGATTTATCTTTTTCTGATAGAATGGTAAAGTAAACCCGGTCTGTCGAATCAATGGAAATCAGCACGGCATTGTTTTCAGGCAGTTTTTGTGACAAAACTGATCCCGGAGTAGTGATCTCTACCGGCTCCTGCGGTTTGAACTTGGTCGCCATAATGAAAAAGGACAGGATAAGGAATGCCACATCCACGAAGGGTGTCATATCCGTAAACGTACTCTTTTTAGGTATCTTAACACTTGGCATGAAACTTAATTTAGTAATTAGATGAAATAGTATTCATTTTCCATATCAAAACCGCGCTTCTTATTTGTACAAGGAAGCGAAGCTCTGAGTCAGGGTGAAACCTGATTCATCAATGCCATAAGTGATAGAGTCGATCTTGGTTGTGAAGATGTTATACATGATCAGGGCCAGGGCAGATGTACCGATACCGAGGGCGGTATTATACAGGGCCTCAGAGATACCGATCGCCAGTTCACCGGCTGCACTACCACCACCTTCATTACCGAGGGCTGAGAATGATTTGATCATACCGATAACCGTTCCTAAGAGGGCGATCAGGGTACCTACGGATGTGATAGTGGAAAGGAATACCAGGTTCTTCTGCAGCATCGGCAGTTCCAGGGCCGTGGCTTCTTCCACTTCTTTCTGGATCGCGATTACTTTCTGCTCCGTATTCAGGTTGCCTTCAGAAATCATTTCTTTATAACGGCGGAGACCTGCTTTCATTACATTTCCTACAGAACCACGCTGTTTGTCGCACTCTGCCAGGGCAGCGTCCACATTCTTATTGGCCAGGTGATATTGTACTTTGCGGATAAAATCAGCAATAGAACCATTACCGAGAGCCTTACGGATTGTCAGCAAACGCTCAATGGAAAACACGATTACCATCAGGAGCATACCGATCAGCAGGGGAACGATGATACCACCTTCATAAATACGGCTGAATGCGTCCTTGGGACCTTTGTGGCTGGGCCAGAATCCACCGGCAGGATCCGGCTGTTCAAATGAAGCGGCATTACCCATCATAAAACGCCAGATTGCATAACCGGCGAGCACACAAACAATCGGTGCGATCCATGAAATGGCGTTGCTGCTTTTCTTTGCCTGAACTGTGGTTGCCTTACCTGATGCTGTTGCAGTTGGTTTAATCTCTGCCATGATCTTTGTTTTTTAGTTTTTA
>CAZLRY010000287.1:0-4688 GCA_964561675.1 uncultured Chitinophaga sp. | reverse complement strand
ATCCTGGCATTCTGCAAACTTGGTGAAGCCGTTACGTTCCCCGAAGGCAGTATGAAGTTTTATGTGGACAGCCTGAAAAAACTCGTGAAGGATCATGGTATGCCGGGTTCCGTTTTTAAAAACACGGTTGCCTATGCAGATACAGTAGGAAAAGTGATCCTGGCCTGGAGTAAGAAAGACAACTATGCGCAAACGAGGACAGCCCCTAAATACACCGTGATTGATACCCCCGGTCGCTGGATCCCAACACCTCCGATGTATGCACAGGCACTGGAGCCACACTGGAACCAGATCCGGACCATGGTGATGGACAGTGCCGATATGTTTACACCGCCCCCGCCCCCGCCATTTGATATTAAAAACAAAAACAGTTTGTATTACAAAGAGGTAATGGCAGTGAAGAACGCCGGTGATAGTTTAACCGACGAGCAAAAACATATTGCCGAATTCTGGGATGACCTGGGCACCCGGCTGAATGTTTCCGGTCACGTAATGTTTATGACTAAGAAATTCTCCCCTACCGGTCACTGGATGAATATTGTAGGCATTGCTTCACAGACGGCGAAAGTGGATTTTAACACTACCGTATACGCCTATGCGAAAACGGCCATCGCCATGTTTGATGCCTTTATCCAGTGCTGGGATGAGAAATTCAGGAGCAATACCGTCCGTCCGGAAACCGTGATCAATAAATATTTCGACGCGGACTGGAAACCCTTCCTGCAGACACCTCCCTTCCCGGAGTATACCTGTGGGCATAGTACCGTCTCTTCCTCTGCCGCTGAAGCACTGACCAGTGTATTTGGCGACAATTTCGTATATACCGATACATCGGAACTGGAGTTTGGCATTAAAAACAGATCATTTACCTCTTTCCGTCAGGCGGCCCTGGAAAATAACTGGGCCCGTTTTTACGGAGGGATTCACTTTCATAACTCCTGTATCGTGAGTACAGAGTATGGAAGAAAAGTCGGCGACCTGGTGGTCACCCGGCTGAAAATGAAAAAATAATTACAAACAAAAACCAACGATTTAACATGAAACAGGTAACTATTTGCCTGGCAATGGCCTTTATGGTCATGGCCGGCAACGAAATATATGCACAAGGTTGTGTAGCCATCCGGGGCGTAGCCGGTGTGTGCGGCCGCCCTGGCAATGCCAAAGGATGGGATATGAATATCAATAACCGGTATTTCCGATCCTACAAACATTTTGTAGGCACCGAAGAACAAAAAGAAAGAGTGGAAAATGGCAGCCAGGTCATCAATCACTCTTATGAACTGGATATTACCGCCACCCGTACGTTCAATGCCCGATGGTCAGTCGGCATGACCCTGCCCATCATGGCATTCGGCCGCTCTTCGTTATATGAGCATGACCGGCAGAACCGTTACAGTACCCATTCATTTGGCATTGGCGATATCCGGGTTTCGGCTTACCGCTGGATGTTTGATCCCGCTAAATCACATAAAGGGAATCTCCAGCTGGGGCTGGGCATCAAACTGCCAACCGGGGTGTATAATTACCAGGATTACTTTTATAAAAAAGCAGACTCCAGTATCCTGGGGCCTGTGGATCAATCCATCCAACCCGGTGATGGAGGTACAGGCATCAGTGTTGAACTGAATAGCTATTACAATTTCAATCATAAGTTAGGCGCTTACGGCAGTTTCTTTTACCTGATCAATCCCCGGGAAGTAAACGGCACGTCCACTTCACGTGGCAGTGCCCCAACGGCCATGGCCATCAAATACAACACGGATGTTATGAGTGTACCCGACCTGTTTATGGCCAGGGGCGGACTCAGTTATATGCTGGGGCATGTTACCTTTTCCGGTGGTATCCGTGCAGAAGGGTTGCCCTCCAGTGACCTGATCGGAGGCAGCCGCGGATTCAGGAGACCGGGTTATATTATTTCAGCAGAACCTTCTGTGACTTATATGAATAAAAAAGTCAGTTATAACCTGTCGGTTCCCTTTGCCCTGAAACGCAACCGCACCCAGAGTGATTCCGACAAACGCCGGACCCGGGATACCGGCACACACGTACAGGGTGATGCGGCCTTTGCCGATTATCTGGTCAGTGCAGGTATAACCTTCCGGTTTTAAAAGCATAGGTTACACATAGACACCCTGTATGCTATGTGTAACCTATGTTCCTTTGTCCCTATGTGTCAAACAAGCGGCGAAGCCGCTTTCCGCTTCGCGGATATTTTTTAACACATAGAAATGCGCTTTCTTATGTGTATCCTATGTGCCTCCTATGTGTTTAACCCGCGGCGAAGCCGCCTTCTGAGCCGCCCACTTTTTCTTTTGTCCAAATAAAACTATCTTTAGAAAGACAACTATTGCTAACGATCGACTGCTTAACCATTATTCATGCAGCAAAGCACGCTGAAAAAACTATCAGAAGTGCTGGGTATCAGTATCTCTACGGTATCCAGGGCCCTGAAAAACCATCCTGATATTTCAGAAAGTACCAAGACCCGTGTACGGGAACTGGCCACTGCCCTGGAGTATGAACCCAATCACAATGCAGTCCAGCTAAGAACCCGGCAGAGCCATGTATTGGGAATACTGGTTCCCTCCATTGATAATTACTTTTACGATTCATTCATTGCGGCCGTTGAAGGGATGGCCCGTGAACAGGGGTATTCTGTATTAATCATGCAGTCGCGTGACCAGCTGGACGTGGAAAATGCAAACCTTCATCTGTTCCGGAAGAATATGGTATCCGGAGTTTTTGCCTCGGTATCCATTGAAACAGAAGAGATGAATGCATTCCAAAAACTGAGTGATCAGAAAATTCCGGTGGTGTTTTTTGACCGGGTACCGGAATTACCCGGCTATCATAAAGTTTGTCTCTCCGATGCCAAAGCGGCCAGACTGGCGGCGGAGACTATCATTCAAAAGAAGAAGAAACGGGTATTGGGATTGTTTGGCCATCCCCACCTGAGTATTACAAAAATGCGGGCGGCTTCATTCCGGGAGACGCTGGAGAAAAAAGCCCCTGTGCCGCAGCTCTGTATCGACTACCCGGAAGGCATCGAAAAATCAAAGGAAGTGACCCTGGCGGCATTGAAGAGCCATACGCGCCCGGATGTGATCTTCTGTATGGGCGATATGATCCTGGTGGGTGTGATGCAGGCCATTCATGAACTCCAACTGAAAATGCCGGAAGAGATTTCGGTGATCAGTATCAGCAACGGCCTCTTCCCCACGATGTACAATCCGAAAATTACGTATGTGGAAACTAATGGTGGCAAACTGGGCAAACTGGCTTTTTCGCAGATGATGTCGGCCATCCGCCATGAGCCCTTCCCGGAAATCTCCTATCTCGAGGCCGACCTGATCGAAGGCGGCTCCATCTGATCCCGATTAGTTATCCCCGCAAACGTTATAGGTCCGGCCGGTATTTGCCCGCCCGGGATTGATGGTTTATTTTAGAACCATTGAAACTTTACTGTCTTCAGCCGGTAGTTCACCTTAAACGATTGCAATGCAAAATACCAAGATCAAAATCTCCCTTTTCCTCAATTATTTTGTCTTTGCCATATTACTCAACAGTGTAGGCACCGTCATCCTCCAGGTACAGAATAATTATGGAGTAACCAAGGGGGCCGCCAGTGTGCTGGAAGCCTATAAAGATCTTAGTATTGCCATCACTTCTTTCCTGATTGCTTCATATGTAGTCAGGATCGGCTATAAAAAAACCATGCTGGCGGCCCTGGCTTTCGTGACCCTCATTTGTCTTGCAATGCCGTCCATGAACAGTTTCTGGATGACCAAAATGCTCTTTGCCGTTACAGGATTGAGTTTCGCCCTGATTAAAGTGAGCGTATTTGCTACGTTGGGCCTGATTACTTCCGGCAAAAAAGAACACCTCAGCCTCATGAGTTTCCTGGAATCCTTCTTTATGGTGGGAGTGCTGAGCGGTAATTTTATTTTCAGCGCCTTTGTGGACAATGATCATCCGGAATCCAGGGCCTGGTTTTCGGTCTACTATCTGCTGGCCGGCCTTTCTGCTATCGCCTTTCTTTTATTACTGAGTACCCCGCTGGATGAAAGCAAAGTACAACAGGCGGAAAAACAGGAGTCAACATCTTTATCCGATGATTTCAGTGGTATGCTGAGACTGATCATCCTTCCCCTCGTGCTGGTATTTATTGGCTGTGCCTTTTTCTATGTACTGATTGAACAAAGTATCATGAGCTGGCTGCCCACTTTTAATAAAGATGTCATAAAACTCAATACCAGCCTGAGTATACAAATGGCCAGTATTATGTCTGCTTCGATTGCCCTTGGCCGTTTCCTTGCCGGTCTCTTACTTCGTAAGATTGAATGGATCTATGTACTCACCGGTTGCCTGCTCGCCGCAGGAGCCCTGGTACTGATCACCGTACCACTGACGAATAATATCACGGGACAAACCATCAGTCTCTTGAAAGATGTTCCGTTGGCCGCTTATGCTTTCCCGCTGATCGGACTCTTCCTGGCCCCGGTATACCCGGCTATCAATTCGGTCATCTTAAGCAATCTGCCGGCCCATAAACATGCTTCCATGTCCGGACTGATCGTTGTTTTTTCCGCATTGGGCGGCACTACCGGTTCCATCATTACCGGACATATCTTTGATGCCTGGGGAGGTCAGACTGCTTTTTATTCTTCCTTAGCGCCCATCTGCATATT
>CAZLRY010000286.1:0-4736 GCA_964561675.1 uncultured Chitinophaga sp. | reverse complement strand
GTTTCTTTTTGCTGGTTAGTTCTTCCAGGCGGTTACAATACTGATTGTATTGTTTTTTGATATGGATGATTTTATAAAATAGGATGGCCATTTTGGGATAAGATATTAGCTAAAGGGAGATCAAAAGGGTGAAAATTACAAAAACTTCACAAAAAGTGAACTTTTATTGATTACATTTTTAATCATTTTCATTTTGAGGAAAACCATTTACTTCCTGACCAGCGAACTCCCGTCACTCCAATTTCTCGCTCATTGTGCTCCGTAGTTAAACGAAGGAGTGGCGCTCGAAATTCCAGAAAATCACATTTTTCAGACAAACCACCGTAGAAATAGTTTTTTTCTGATATCCGACAACTGAATCATTTACAATTCAGCTGCTGCTCTATTTTTCAATCATTCTCGTTTTCAACTCTTTTGTCACCTGTTTTACAAACTTTTCCTTGTCTTTCTTCGCGTCCCTGATAGTCGCTTTCAGGTCAGTGGGCATATCATAGTGTTTATCAAACCAGATATATATCTCCATTAATACAGGCAACAAGTCAATTCCCTTGGCCGTCAGCCGGTATAGAAATTTTGCCTTACTGTCGGGATGAGCTGACTTTTCAATAATGCCATTCTCTTCCAGGCCTTTCAGCCGGGAGGCTAATATATTGGTGGCGATACCCTCATCTGATTTTAAAAAATCGTTGTAGGTGCACTTATTTCCGAACATCAGGTCGCGGACAATCAATAAGGACCACTTGTCGCCAAACACGTCTAATGAGCCACTTAGGGGGCAATCCGACCTTTTTTTGCTTGAATCCATAAAAAAAGCTTTAAAAGCACTTGCAATATGAAAGTTAATTCTATATTTGCACTTGCAAAATGCAAGCAAATATAAAACTTTTAAATTAAAAAACATGAAACAAAACATATTAATCACCGGTGCTTCTTCCGGCTTTGGCTTACTGGTTGCAACCGAAATGCACAAACGGGGACACCATGTAATCGGCACCAGCCGCAACCCGGAAAAGTATGCGTCCCGGCTGCCCTTTAAACTGATTGCGTTGGATCTAGATTCGGAGCAATCTATCAACACGTTTGCAGAACGGGTTTTTAGCGAAGTAAGCCGGCTGGATGTGCTGATCAACAATGCCGGATTTTTAGTATCCGGTATTGCAGAAGAAACACCTGTGGAACTGGGCCGGCAACAACTGGAAACCAATTTTTGGGGAACGATAAAAGTCACTAACGCTATATTACCGCAGTTCAGGAAACAAAAATCCGGCAAGATCATTACGGTGGGCTCCATTGTCGGACTGGTTTCATTTCCGAATGGCGCATACTACGCAGCTTCCAAGCATGCATTGGAAGGCTATTTCAAATCATTGCGGTACGAGTTGAAGGAATTTAATATCAGTGTCGCCATGATTCAGCCAACGGCCTTTAAAACCAGTATCCTGGATAATTCCTCCACTGCTTCCCGGACAATTGACGATTATAATCGGCTCAGGGGTAAAATTGAAAGTTTCACCAATAACCTGGTCGCGCAAGCCGGTGATCCGGTCGTCGTAGCCGGCAAAGTGGTTAAAGTAGTGGAAACACAAAACCCCAAATTCAGAAACATAGTGGGTAAAGGCACTTCCACATTAATTAACCTGCAACATTTTGCGTACGGGATTTTGGAGAAGAATGTATTAAAACAATTGAATAGTTAATATCCCGGGTTTTAAAAATTACGTTAAACCTCCATTTCAATATGACACTATTTACAAACAAAGCAATGAAAAAAATATTCTTGGTAACACTATTAACAAGCTTTAGTATGACAATAACAATGGCGCAAAGCGCGAATACCGCAAACGAGGGTTCTTCATATGCCACCGTTCCTACCCGTTTTGTGGAAGCAGGCGGAATAAAATTCGCCTATCGATCGTATGGCAAAGCAGGGGATATTCCTGTTGTCTATTTTAATCACCTCACGGCCAACCTGGATAATTGCGATCCGCGCATTATGGATTCCATTGCAGCCTATCGCCAGATCATCTCCTTTGACTACAGGGGTGTAGGGGCTACTAGCGGCGTACAGGGAACCAGTATACCGGATATGGCAAAAGACGCGATCGCTTTTATTCACGCACTGGGCTACAGCCAGGTGGATATCGTTGCTTTTTCCATGGGGGGGTTTATAACCCAGGAATTGCTTTTAATCGAGCCAGGACTGGTCCGTAAAATTATCCTGGCAGGCACTGGTCCAAGAGGCGGAAAGGGAGTGAGCGATGTGGTGGGTTTAACGTACAAAGATATTTTTAAGGGGATCTTTAGTTTCAGGGACCCCAAGTTTTATTTATTTTTTACACAGAACAAAGTGGGTAAGTCAGCCGCCCGTGATTTTCTGAAACGATTAAAGGAAAGAAAAGAAAACCGGGATCAGAAAGTAAAACTGAGTGTATTGAAAAGGCAACTGAAAGCCATTGATGCATGGGGAAAGGCAGCCCCTGCCGATCTGAGTGTTTTCAAACATCCGGTGTTAGTCGCCAATGGGGATCATGACAGAATGGTGCCTACTCCCAATTCGTATGACCTGGCAAAGCGCTTTCCCAAAGCGCAGATTGTTATTTATACAAATTCAGGACATGGAGGAATTTTTCAATATCACGAAGCCTTTATAGAACAGGCAGTAACCTTTTTAACAAACGGAAAGTAAAGTATATCATGAAAGCATTTATCGTAAACAAATACAGCAAAAAGGAAAAATTACACCTCGTTGACCGGGCAATGCCATCGATACAGGAACATCAAGTTTTGGTACAGATCCATTCAGCAGGAGTGAATTTACTGGATTCACTTATCCGGAACGGGGAGTTCAAACTGTTTTTACCGTACAAACCGCCCTTTGTAAACGGACATGATATGGCGGGTGTGGTAACCCAGGTAGGTTCAAGGGTCAGTCGGTTCAAACCCGGCGATCAGGTATATGCCCGTGTATCGGATTATCATATCGGAACATTTGCGGAGTACATTACTATTGATGAAAAGGATCTGGCATTAAAACCCGGGAACATTTCCATGGAAGAAGCGGGTTCAATCCCTCTGGTGGGATTAACTTCCTGGCAGGCGTTGGTTGAAACAGGCAAGGTTAAAAAGGGTCAGAAGGTCTTTATCCAGGCCGGTTCAGGGGGTGTTGGCACATTTGCGATTCAACTGGCAAAACACCTTGGGGCTTTTGTAGCCACTACCACAAGCGCAAAGAATATAGACCTGGTAAAGAGCCTGGGTGCTGACCTTGTTATTGATTATAAAACGCAGGATTTTGAAGAGATACTGAAAGGGTATGACTTGGTCCTTCACAGTAACAGGGATAAAAAAATACTGGAGAAGTCCTTACGCATATTAAAACCCGGCGGACAACTTATTTCCCTGGTCGGTCCGCCAACCCCTGAATTTGCCACCAGTATGGGTTTACCCGGGTATTTAAAATTTATTACAAAGTTCTTAAGTGCAGGGGCTAAACAAAAAGCAAAAAAGGCAGATGTACGTTTTACCTTCTTGTTTATGCGGGCAGAAGGCAATCAATTGAGTGAGATTACCAAATTCATTGAAGCCGGTATCATCAGACCAGTGATTGATAAAGTGTTTCCCTTTGAGCAAACGAATGAAGCACTGGCTTATGTGGAAGCCGGCCGGGCAAGGGGGAAAGTGGTAGTGATGGTGAAGGAGTGATTGTTTGTGTAATGGGGTTATAAAGGGTTGAGGTTGGATCTATGAGGAAGTTTATCTTGTTTTACTCCCATAGGGGAACATAAACGTTACTAATACCGCGATCAGCAGAAAGTTGAACTCCACTCCATTGCTTCCCCCGCCTACCACAAACCAGCCTTCTTTAAAATGAACCATCACGATACCTGCCACCAGGATCAGGATGGTGATAGCCGCTGCCCATTTTACATATTTGTTCAGCAAGAGGCAGATGGCCGCGGCTACATGGGAAAGTTTAATGGCCCAAGCGAGGGGTACCCCGACCGGGGCGAAGCCAACCTCATTAAGATAGTGATTGCCAAAATCATTAATCCCATTATTAAACATACCGGGAATGCTGTGCATGAACAGAATTATGGCCACGGCCAGGCGGAGGATGAAAGTGGGATGGAGTATCGAGGTTGACATAAGTAATGAAGGTAAAAAGTATTTAAACTAAAGTTACTTTGTTAAGATACACCTAATACAAGGTTCCTCCTTCCCTTCGATAAACTCAGGGTAAACTCTGGAATGATGGGTTATTTTGGGAGGAGGGGAAGAAATACAAAGTCCCTCACTTTGTTCGGAATGACGGGCTTTTTGGGGAGGAGAAAGGAATACAAGGTCCCTCACTTTGTTCGGAATGACGGGCTTTGGGGGGAGGGGAAGGGAATACAAGATTTCTCGCTCATTGTGCTCCGTAGTGAAACGAAGGAGTAGCGCTCGAAATAGCAGTAGCAGTACATTCTTCATATAAACCAACTTAGCAGGGGCTGTTTCCTTCTCGTTTCTAGCTTCTAGCTTCTTTTCCAGCTTCTCCATATACTGTGTCCAGGCCCCCGAGCATCCCCCATAACATTCAAAATGCGGAACCAGGCCTTCGTGTGTGAAAATGACTTTTGTTTTTCCGTTTTCATTTTCTATATCAAAGCAGATTTTTGTACCGGCCCATTCGTTGGTGTTTTTCAGGAATGATAAATTGCTTTCGGTAACCTGCCAGGCCATTCTTTTATCCGGAA
>CAZLRY010000285.1:0-4754 GCA_964561675.1 uncultured Chitinophaga sp. | reverse complement strand
AGAACAGCTCTCGCTGTTTATGAGTATACCTGAAAGTTACAGAAAAAAAATCCGTACCCGCCATGCGGCAGCCGGATTTTTTGCACATTTCAGGCACTTTTTGGATTATAAATGCAGTTTGCTCTTCTTCTCCATTAACTGTTCCACAGTTTCCTCATACATTTCATCCGGAACACAACAATCAACAGGGCATACAGCGGCACACTGGGGTTCTTCATGGAAGCCCTGGCATTCCGTACACTTGTTGGGCGTGATGTAATAAGTGTCTGTGGCAACTGGTGCATTTTTCTGATCAGCATCCACTACAGATCCGTCCACTAACGTATAGGATCCTTTAACGGATGTGCCATCAGCCATGGCCCACTCCACACCACCTTCATAGATCGCATTGTTCGGACATTCGGGCTCGCAAGCGCCGCAATTGATACATTCTTCGGTAATCTTAATAGCCATAATAAACTAAATTAACGGGTTCAGGGTTACTTTTGCCTTACAAAATTAGTAGACAGGGATGAATTTACAACACAGAATTTATTTATTATCAAGGCTTGGTGAATATATTTTGGGCAATTCACCTGACTGGCGTCAGGTCGTGGAAAAAGCGGGCTACGAAAATGGCTGGTTTATACCCGAATTTGTGGATTCAGCGGTGGAAAACATTGCAAAATCCTATTTAAGCAGTGAAAAACTGGTTGCCTGGGCTGACGAAAATCATGTCCCCGATCGTACTAATTCCCCCAAAAAAGTGGGCTTAATTATGGCCGGCAATATCCCGCTTGTTGGTTTTCACGACTGGCTTTCCGTTTTTATCAGCGGGCATTATGTGGTTGTAAAACCTTCATCCCGGGATAGTGTGCTGATCAGGCACCTGGCCGGTAAAATTGCAGCATGGGATCCTGCTGCAGCAACCCGGACGGAATTTGCGGATATGCTGAAAGGATGTGATGCCTATATTGCTACCGGCAGTAATAATTCCTCCCGGTATTTTGAATATTACTTCAGCAGGTACCCGCATATAATCCGGAAGAACAGGACTTCCGTTGCAATCCTGAATGGCAAGGAAACGGCTGACGAACTGGAAGGACTGGCAGATGATGTGTACTTGTATTTCGGCCTGGGTTGCCGGAACATCACAAAAATATACGTTCCCGAAGGGTATGATTTTGTGCCTTTGCTGGAAGCTTTCAGGAAATACAGTTTCCTTTCCGACCACCACAAGTACAAAAACAATTTTGACTATAACCTGGCCCTTCACCTGCTCAATAAAAAATACTACATGACCAATGGCTCCCTGCTGTTGGTGGAAGAACCCGCGCTTTTCTCCCCGATCAGCCAGCTGAATTACGAATATTATACGGAGGCCGACAAATTGACGGAATCGCTCAGGAATTCCGGGCAGGTTCAATCTATTACCGGCAGGGGTTTCGTACCTTTTGGACAAAGTCAGTATCCTGAATTGGCGGATTTTGCTGACGGAATCAATACCCTGGCTTTTCTGAACACAATCTGAATCTGAATTGTTTATATAAATTAGAGCCGGATGACCAAAGTACGAAGGCTTTAGTAAAGATTTGTTAAACTAACCCAATGGTAAACAAAGAACTACTGACAGTTTGTTATTTTGTACGTCAAAGGCACAGGATTTGTAAAATTTAAACTGAAAAAAATAAAAAGCACTATGAAATTTAAACAGCTTCTATTGATCGTTGCAGTCAGTGCAGTTTCTGCTGTAGGCAGTGTGTGGATCTACAGTAAAGTGGTTGCCCGCCAATATACAGCCGCGTTTAACCAGTCTTCAGATGGAAAGGTCCCGGTCAATTATGCCGGTTTCCTCGACAATGCTGCTCCGTTGGGCGAAGCCACGGATTTTACCAAGGCAGCCAATGCAGCCGTACCTGCCGTAGTACATATCAAAACAAAAACGCCGGCCAAAAAAATCACCAACCAATTGCCCCGCAGCCGTGGTAATGGAAATGGTTTTGAAGACCTGTTTGAGCAGTTTTTCAATATGGGACCGCAGATCCAACCAGAGCAGCGTGCCTCCGGCAGCGGAGTCATTATCAGCGATGATGGATATATCGTCACTAACAACCACGTCATCTCCGATGGCGGACAAGGGGTGGCTGAAGAAATCACTGTAACCCTGAGTAATAAAAAAACATACAAAGCCCGGGTAATCGGCAAAGACGCCAGCAGCGACATAGCCGTGTTAAAAATTGATGGCACCGGCTTCCCCTTCCTGCTTTATGGCAACTCGGATAACATAAAACTGGGACAATGGGTACTGGCGATCGGTTATCCCCTGACCCTTGAAACCACTGTTACAGCCGGTATCATCAGTGCTAAGGGACGTTCGATTGGAATCAATGGACGTCAGAGTGAAACCCCGATTGAATCCTTTATACAGACCGATGCAGCTGTAAACCAGGGAAACAGTGGTGGTGCGCTGATTACCACGGATGGACAACTGATCGGTATCAATTCGGCTATTTATGCCCCTACCGGGACTTATGCCGGTTATTCGTTTGCCATACCAGTCAACCTGGCCAAAAAGATTGTCAATGACCTGATCAAATTCGGCGATGTAAAAAGACCATACCTTGGTATTGCAGCTGATAATACCAAAGTTAATTCCACAGACGGCGCCTATGTTGGTACAGTTGCTCCTGATGGTGCAGCCGCTTCTGCCGGTCTGAAAAAAGGAGATATCATCCGCAAGATCAATGATGTGAATATCAGTTCCTGGACCGAATTGCAGGGCACCGTAGCCTCCCTGAATACGGGGGATAAAATAGCCATCACCTATAAGAGAGATGGAAAGGAATATACCACCAGTGCCACACTGAAAGCGGATCAGGGTACTTATGCTAACCTGGCAGCCAATAACCTGGGAGATATACTAGGGGCAGACCTTGAAAATCTGGATAAGAAAACCGCGATTAAAAATGAAGTGGAAGGCGGAGTACTGGTTAAGAAAATCAGGCCAGGTGGTGCCTTCAGCAAAACCCGGATGCAGGATGAATTTATTATTACCAATGTGAACGGCGTGGAAGTTAAAAATATAGAAGACCTTGGCAGGGCATTGGCACGCAGTCAAAGTGAAAGCGTGAACCTTGAAGGATTCTATGATGGATTTGACGGCATGTACCGCTACCCGGTTAAGCTGAGTGCCGGAGATGAATAATAATGAATGACTCACCCATAAAAAAAAGGCGGCCTGAACTTCAGACCGCCTTTTTTATTTGTAATCACCTTTATTCCCTATTCCCTAATTCCTATTCCCTAATTCCTATTCCCCACTCACCACTCACCACTCACTTCTCATACACCGCAAACTCCCAGTCCTGCAACTCAAAGCTTCTTTCATTGGTAAAATCATTGGCCGCTCCAGAGAACGCATTTTTATACTGGCCGGTTACTTCAGTACCGGTGATCTCGAAATGAAGGTCCTTTTGATCAGACAGGTTGAGTACAACCAAAACTTCATGATTTCCTTTTTTTCGTAAGAATGCCAGCACATGCCGGTCATCGGTCGTAGTCAGGCGGTAAGTGGTGACGGAAGGATCGCCCGCCTTCAATGCCGGATTAGTCGATTTGAGCTTGATTAAAGACTGATAGAATCCAGTGAGTTCTGCTGCCCATGGGCCAGCCACAATAGTATCCTTATCAAAGAAATCAATCCGTTTGGTATTCCCCAGTTCCTGGCCGGAATACAATAAAGGAATACCATTCCAGGTAAAACTGAATACGGCCAGGGCTTTGAACATGGATCCGTATTTTTCAAATTCGGTTCCGTTCCAGCTATTCTCGTCATGATTGGTGGTAAACCAGGCCCTCATGGTCGAATCTCCCAAGACGTCGTATTGATGGAGCAATCGCGTCAGTGTATCCAGTGGCAATTGCTTCTTAAAAAAATCTTCCGTCAGATGCATCCAGCCCCAGGAGTAGCTCGCGTCAAATGCTTTGCCGTAATCCGGCTTTTCCAGTTCATCGTATTCACCCAGCCAGAACAATGGCTTTACGGCATCCACTTGTGGTCTTGCTTCCAGCCAGTAATCCAGTTCCACCCAGGAGGCCAGGTCGCATCGGTAACCGTCAATATCACATTCCTTTACCCAGAATTGCATGGCAGCTGTCATTTCCTTTCGCAGCGCCGGGTTATTGAAATCAAGCTCAATGATATCGTCCATACCCGAGGCTTTCAGGAAATCATTGGTAGTGGGGTCTTTCAGGTAATAACCCGGATGACTCACCGTCCAGTGATGATCCCAGCCTGTATGATTGGCGACCCAGTCCAGTATGACTTTAAATCCCAACTGGTGGGCCAGGCTGACCAGCGATTTAAAGTCCTCCATGGTTCCGAATTCCGGATTAACAGAGGTATAATCCGAACAGGCATAATAACTGCCCAGGCTTCCCTTTTTATTCTTTTGCGCTATGGGTGTAACCGGCATAAACCAGAGTGTTTCCACGCCCAGTTCTTTTAAACGGGGCAAGTGTTGTGCAAAAGCATTGAATGTGCCTTCCGGGGTATATTGGCGGATATTTACTTCATAAATCGTGGTGCCCCGCACCCAATCCGGTGGACTAAACCGATCTGTCATTGTTTTATTAATTTTGGGTTCCTTGCTTTTTTCCCGCATATCGCAGGCGGATAAAAGAAGCAGCAGTGAAACAACCGTTAACCAGCGCATGGTCATGTTTTGGGCAAGATAAGAAGAACATTTGAGGAAGTTTACTGTTGTAGGATCATC
>CAZLRY010000284.1:0-4758 GCA_964561675.1 uncultured Chitinophaga sp. | reverse complement strand
CGCCCGCCCGCTGGAGCAGGCCCTGCAGCAGTGTCTTAAAAACACCTCACTCACTTACACTATTGTTGAAAAAACAATTGTGATTAAACAGAAGCCGGATGAAAAACCTGTACCGCATGTGGTGGCCACCCCGGTCCCGGCACTCCCGGTAAAGGGCCGAATAACGGATGAAAACGGGAACCCCTTACAAGGGGCGTCCGTTTTAATCAAAGGAACCAACCAGGGGGTGAATACAGACCCAAATGGCGAATTCTCCATTGAAGTGCCCGAAAATTCCCCGGCCATACTGATAGTTTCCTATGTTGGTATGGAAACAAAGGAAATAAGTATAGCAGATAAAAAATTTATCTCCTTGTCGTTACGTCTATCTACAGCTATACAACAGGAGATAATAGTAGTAGGCTATGGAAGCCAGCGCAAGGTGGATATCACCGCTCCCATTGCCGTGGTTAAAGGATCAGAGATCGCTAAACAACCATCCGTAAATGCGATTAGTGGTTTGCAAGGAAAAGTGGCTGGTGTTCAAATTACCAATGATGGTTCTCCGGGCGCTTCCCCTCAGATCAGAATCAGGGGGGTAGGATCTATTAATGGCGGGCTGAATCCATTATTTGTAGTAGATGGCGTTTGGACAACTGATATTGGTTTTTTAAACAGTTCAGACATTGAAAGCGTAAGTATACTGAAAGATGCTTCTGCCGGGGCCATATATGGAAATCGCTCTGCCAACGGAGTCGTGGTAATCACCACCATAAAAGGCAAATCCGGTACCCCGGTCATTCACTATTCCGCTTCGGCTGGTTGGCAAAAAATAACGAATGAGGTAAAAATGGCGAATGCCTACCAGTATGCCACGATGGCCAACGAAGTAAGCATGCTGAATGGCGGATCCCCGCTTTATGGTCCAAACACCCTGTATAATCCGGGAGTCAGCGACCGGGAAGGAACAAACTGGTTTCACCAGTTATTCAGACAGGCCTTCATCTCTAATCATCAGCTTTCTTTCAGGGGGGGCAACGAAAATGTGACCTATAATTACTCCCTTTCGTATCTGAACCAGCAGGGAATTGCAGAAACACAAAACTATAAACGGATCACCGCCAAACTGCAAAATGAATTTAAAGCGGCTTCCTTTCTGAAGATCGGGTATAATTTATTCGGTACCATTAATAAATCAAATGACATTAACGGGGATATTTTCCGGCAAGCTTACGCCGCACCTCCTGTTGTACCCGTAAGATATATAGACGGCTTTTACGGAGATCCCTCCGATTATTCTCTGAATTCAATTGCCAATCCGCAGGTGACCCTGGATTTCAATAATCAGCGTTCGCAAAATTTTTTATTGGTGGGAAATACGTATGCCGATATTAAACTACCCGGGCATTTCAGTTTCAGAAGCAGTTTTAACTTTGAAACAAACCGGGGAGAACAACGAAACTATGTACCGGTCTATAAAGCAACTACCAGCCAGATAAACGATGTGTCGTCCTTATACCAGTCAAGATCAGATACCAAAAACTGGCAGCTGGAAAATATGCTTTTCTACGAAAATACACTCCGGAATAAGCATACGCTGAAAGTATTGGTTGCCCAATCAGCAAGAAGGGATAATGGATACTGGATTTCCGCCACCGCCAGAAATGTACCGCATGATTATGACGGACAACTCTATCTGAGTCTGGGTTCCAACTCAACCGCTTTCCCTACGGTGGCCAACGATGGCGGGTCATTGGCTACAGGGGCCTCCTATTTCGGAAGAATTAATTATGGCTTTGACGGAAAATACCTTGTCAATTTTACTTACCGGGCGGATGGCTCTTCAAAATACACGGGAAAATACCGATGGGGTTATTATCCTTCAGTAGGGGCTGCATGGGTAATCAATAAAGAAAAGTTTATGAGTCAGCAGCAGCTGTTCAATACATTGAAATTAAGGGCCAGTTGGGGTATAATAGGTAATGAGAATGTGCCAGGTAATATCACTACACTGACAGCTTCCTCGCTGGGATATGCTGTTTGGAACGGTTCCGCTTATCCATCAAGAAGTATCATTTCAGTAGTCCCACCCTACTTGTTTTGGGAAAAGGGAGTAAGCACCGATATTGGCATTGAAGCCTCTTTATTAAAATCGAGGTTAACGCTTGAATTTGATGTATATAACCGGGATACCAAAGATGCCATCTTCACCGTACCGATATTATCCTCCAGCGGATTAGGCGGAGGCATCAATGCAAACCAGGCCACTATCAGAAACCGCGGCATTGAAGTAAGCCTTGGGTGGAGGGATAAAGTTGGAAGGCATATCAATTATTCGTTGGCAGGAAATTATGCCTATAATAAGAATGAAGTAAGCTCGGTCAACTCAGGCGCGAATGCACTGTTTGGCGGGTATTACAGTAACCCTTCCCAAATACCACTGACCAGAACCGTGGTGGGTCAGCCGATTGGTATGTTCTATGGATATGAAGTGGAAGGGGTATTTCAATCCATACTCGAAGTTCAAGGTTCCGCGCAAAGCCGCTCAGCCATGGTCGGAGATCTTAAATTCAAAGATCAGAATAAAGACGGATCAATTGATGAACTCGATAAAACGTACATGGGAAACCCAAATCCGAAGCACCTGTTCGGCTTAAACCTGGGTTTCAGCTATGATAACTTCGACCTGTCGGTCGACCTCCAGGGAGTTGCCGGTGTAGAAGTATACAATGCCAATATGGGCAAACGGTTTGGCGTAGAAAACTTTACCGAGGAGTTCTATGCCAATCACTGGCGTGGTCCCGGTACTTCTAATACCCACCCTTCAGCCAATCTCTTAAATGGCATGAATACACATCCGAATACGTTTTGGGTGGAAGACGGAAGTTACATACGTGTACGGAATATAAATGCCGGCTATAATATCCGTTCATTCAGAAAATGGAAGATTAATAATCTCAGGGTGTTTACCGCCATACAAAACCCTTTCAACTTTTTTAAGTACAAAGGCTTTTCGCCAGAGGTAACAGCGGCCGGAAACAGCCCCATTAATGCAGGCATAGATGCCGGTGTGTATCCCCTATCGGCCTACTACAACTTTGGTATCACTTTAACCCTTTAAAAAATTGGTCAACATGAAATCATTTTATTTAAATATACGTTCGGGTATACTCCCGGTTCTGATCATGATAATGGCCGTCTCCTGCAAAAAAAGTTTTCTGGATGTAGAGCCACAAGGACAAGTCTCGGTAAAAAACTTCTGGAAAACCAATGAGGATGCCGCCGCTGCAGTAAATGCCATCTATGGTAATCTCAGAAGCGCCGGGCAGGTTGGGATTGCTTCTGTTGCAATAGAAAGTCTGGGGGCAGATGACGCTGATCCTGGGGCAAAACAGAGTGATATCCCTGAAATGTATCAGTTTGATAATTTCAGTGTAACCTCCTCCAATCAGTTTGTAGGCTCGTTCTGGGCAGGAGTCTATACCGAAATTAATTTATGTAACCAGGTGCTGGATAATGTGGATACCATGTCCACCGTGGATGCTGCCCTTAAAGCAAGATATATGGCGGAAGCAAAGTTTATCAGGGCTTATTGCTATTTCCGGCTGGTAAGAGCATACGGAGGAGTGCCGCTGCATCTAACAGTACCAAAAACACCCGGTGAGTTTAATAAGGAAAGAACGCCTGCTTCAGAAATATGGGCGGCTATTGAAAAAGACCTGACAGATGCCGAATCCGTCCTCCCGGTTACCTATGGTTCGCCAACAGATAATGGTCGGGCTACAAAAGGCGCAGCGCAGGCTCTCTATGCGAAAGCGGCGATGTATCAGAAAAAATGGAGTGATGTTAAATTATTCAGTGATAAGGTAATTACCGGGGGTGCATACAATTTGTTTAATAATTATTCCGGTTTATTCCTGATACAAAACGAGCTCAACCCTGAATCGGTCTTTGAAATTCAGGCGGAATTGGTTATCGGAGCCGAGAATGGATCCTCCTTCCCCTGGTCACAAAATTCAGAATGCCAGACACCGGAGAACCAAAACGGATGGGGCTGGAATATTCCCAGCCAGGAGCTGATAAGTGCCTTTGCCACTGGCAACGACAATATCCGCATGAATGCCACGATCATCATGATACCGGAAACCGTCGGGGGGGATAATATTGTTCAAAACGGAAATAATAATACACGGTATAATCAAAAAAGCTATGTGCCATCCAGTTACTACATATCAGGGTATCCAAGAGGCTGTCAGAAAAACATCATGGCTATACGCTATGCTGATGTACTCTTAATGAATGCTGAGGCGAATAATGAGTTGGGCAATGTGTCAGCCGCCGCCTCAAGCCTTAACCTGGTCAGGGCAAGAGCCGGGCTGACATCCACTACGGCAAGCGACCAATCGGCTTTACGAACAGCAATCTGGAATGAACGAAGACTGGAGCTGGCCATGGAGAATGACCGCTACTTTGATGTGATCCGCCAGGGAAGGGCCGCCTCCGTTTTTGGCCCTAAAGGCTGGACGGTTAACAAAAACGAAATATGGCCGATTCCTTATAATGAAATCCTCCTCAGCGGAGGGAAATTAACCCAGAACCCGGGTTACAATTAATCACCTGACTTAAATTTTATTCACCACTAAATAATTAACAATCATGAAAAATAGATTTTATACCTCCTTAAAAATTATATTTTCCGCACTGACGGGCACTTTGTTACTTTCTTCCTGCTATAAAAAATACAAGGCAGAGGATTACGCACCCATGTATGTAATCAAC
>CAZLRY010000283.1:0-4797 GCA_964561675.1 uncultured Chitinophaga sp. | reverse complement strand
TAATTGAATTATTCGTTTATTATTTTAAAGGCTCGAGGGAACAGACTACATCAATTTTGGCAGTCTTTGCTACTTTGTCTGCCACGAGTCCGGGGATAGCCACACTATAATCAGAAAGCAATGCATTGAAACTGGCTACTGCCTGGATCTTGCCGCCCGATACGGTCAATTTGCCGGTTGTTTCCACATCTTTAGTTACGCCGTGCATGGTCAGTTTGCCCTTTACGGTTACGCTATAGGTACCATCCTTACTGTAGTTTACCGCATCGTTATTACTGATGCTGCCTTTAAATTCCGCTTTGGGAAATTTATTACTCTCCACATAGTTTTCGTTGAAGTGTTCTTCCATCAGGGCTCTTTCAAAGAGGAAGCCTTTCATTAAAACAGCAAACTGCATGGCACCGGATTTGGTATCCAGGACACAGGTGGACGTTTTATTCACGCCTTCAATTTTCTCAGGCGAAGAAGACGTGGTGGCATCAAAAGTGATACGGCCGGTCTTGGTAAAATATTTTTGCGCTGAAGTGGTCATGGTCAGCAGCAATACCGCTGATACCATCAAAAAATACTGTTTCATGTTCATTGATTTAGGTGTTGTTTGTATGTTTTTATTACTTTTCAAGTACGGCTCTGTTCAGGATCAGATCCGAACCGAGCATTTCATCCGCGTTATAGCCGGTACAAATTCCTTTTAATACCGCTTTTGATCCTTTTACCAGCGTTGCGGCCTGTGCATTATGAATACTGTCCATGCTGAACCGGACCGACGACATCGATGCCGTATCGCCCAGTACTACTGAATAATATCCTTTGTCATCCTTAATCAGGTCTTTCACCAGTCCGTCAATCTTCAGCACTTTGCCGAAGTATTTTGCATTCGCTGTTTTTTCATCTTTCATGTATTCATCCAGCAAAGCAGTGGCCGGTGCCGTAAAATCGGCTTTGAGATCAGCGGTATCTTTTTGCTTGCGGTTATATTCACTGTAAGCATAGTAGCCGCCACCTGCACCTGCGATGAGCAAGATGACGATCGTCCAGATGATTATTTTTTTACGTTTCATTGTATGATGGTGTTTTGTGGTTCGGCAGGCTCACCATGACAAGTGGTGTTGCCATCCTGCTTGTCCCGTCATATGCGGAGAGCGTGTCGAAGGGTGATTTAGTTAATTATTCAGCGTACCGCTATCGATCCATTTTTTAATAACGGCGATCTGGCAATTCGTCATTTTTGCCATACCCTGTGGCATGGGTGAATAACCGGCCGAATGGGCGATGGTACCATATAGCATTCCGTTCATGGCCATTGCCTTGTCCGATGTATACGTCCCCATGAGCTGATTACCGGAAGGAAAATTACCGGTATGACAGCTGTAACAATATTGCTGCAGCAGCGGCACTACTTTTTGTGCATAGGAAACCGTGCCGGCAGAATCTGTACAGGGGCCGGCATTGCCACTATATAACAAATCTGCCTTATCGTAATAGCAGGAACTGATCATTACCATGGTTCCGATGATTAATGCTGTAAGAGATAGTTTCATTTTCATGCTGTTCATTTTAATTGTTGAGTGAGCCGGCTGTGATCCATTTTTGTACCTGGGTAATTTCACAATCAGACATTTTTGCTGCACCTTTTGGCATGGCAGAAAAAGCTGGCTGATGTGCCACGGAGCCATATAATTTTCCATTCAACGCGATAACTTTCAGCGCGGCATGTGTAGACACATCAATATTGCCTCCCAGGTTACCCGGATTATGGCAACCGGTACATTTTGCATCCATCATGGGTTTAATAGCACCGCTATAAGTGAATGTGGCGGTATCACAACGACCCGCACAACTGTTGTTCTTCGCACCCTGGTTGATCCATTTCTGTACCATGGTTTTCTGTGCCGTGGTAAATGCCGGCATCGGAGGCGGGGGCATCCGTTCACTACCTGTTTTTATGATCTCTTTGTACAGTTTACTACCGGAAGCATTGCCAGCGGATACATAACGCATGATCTTTGTATATGATGTCAGATCCACGCCGTCCGCATGCGTGATGGCATCATGGCATCCGCTCATGGTACAGTTGGAGGAAATCAGGGGCATAATATCATTGACAAAATAGACCGTATCCGGACTGCAGGTATTGACAGCACCGGTACCTCCATCGCCTGTACCACCGGTTCCACCACCACCGGTGCCACCGCCGCCATTTCCGGGATAAAGAATTTCATGCTGACAGGCGTTGAGGATAAACAGGCCGGCACTCAGCAATCCGATTGCATAAATGAATTTGCGTTTCATAATCGTTGATTTGATTTAAAAAAATGGGTACAGATACCGGTCATTAACAGCAATGCAGACTTAGTCAGCTACAGATAACTGTATGTAACCTGATCGTACGAAAAAGTGTAAGGTGAAAGGAAGCGGTGATGCTTACAATCCCGGTGGTTGTAATAAAACGGGTAATGGTAAGTCAGGAATAGGGCCGGATAAATGTGAACGGTAAGACCGGGTTTCCCATAAGTAAATATCATTGATGGGCATTGCCTTTGTCATGGGAGAATAAGCAATGCAAACAGTAGTATGATGAATATTATGACAGGGCAATTGTTGATCCTGATCATTGTCAGTATCCGTGCCATCGTCTCCGCCATAATGCATTAACAGAAATTCAATAAATCCAAGTGAATGGTCAAGCTGTTTATGCTCAGTATAATGGGTGAATAATTGCGGTAATTTAAATACCTGACCCGCTTCGGTATTTCCAAAGAGATGCAGACTAATCAGGAGTATCGCCAGTTTTTTACGCATTCGTGACAATCATATATCCAAAAATGATGCCATATGATGCGTAACGCCTGTCACATAAATCTTATTGCTTAAAAATAAGTACTAGCCGCAGTTTATAACGGGTTTAACGAATAACCATTCGTGAATAGTCCCTTACTTATCTAAGTAAAAGTTCACAAGGTTTAAGGCCTGTATGCTTTTTAAAGGCCGTGGAGAAGTGAGATATTGAAGAGTAGCCCAGCATCATGGATACTTCCGTTACACTTAAACCCTTCTCATAGAGCAGGTATTTGGCGTGTTCCATCCGCTGACTTTGATAAAAATCAAACACGGTAGTTCCAAATAATTCCTTGAACCCTTTTTTCAGGTAACATTCATTGATAGCCACTTTACGGCTGAGTTCTTTAATAGTGATGGGTTCACCAATATGCTGGATGAGGATTTCGCGGGCTTTGACAATTTTTTCCCGGTCAGCTTCATTCGCCAGAAATTTGCAGCTGATCACATCAATTTCTTTTTCGCCCAGCATGCAATCCAGTGAATAGAGTAACAGCATCTGGGTTTGTGCATTGATATAGATATTCTCGAGACTGTCGCTGTATGTATGATTCAACACTCCTTCCAATACCATGCGGGTCTTGCCGCAAAGCGGGAGAATTTTTGTAAAGGATGAATTGTGTTTAAAACCGAGGATATTCTCTGTCAGAGCAGCATTGCCCTTTCGGGGTTTTACAAACTGGCTCAGGTGTGTGGGACTGAACCGAAAACTTACCACATCAATACTTTCTACTCTTTCCATACAGGATTTGGAGGCATTGAACTGACAGAGATCACATTCTGTGTCTTTTTTCCGGCAATACACATTCCCGCTTACACAGAATTTCAACTCCAGGTAATTTTCCTTCGGAGCTGCTTTTGTATAATGATACACCAACATACCGGTATCTTCCATATTCCACTGGGGATGACGGCGATAGCGTTGGATAGCATACTGGACCGAACCGGGAATCTGTTGCTCCCGCTCCTGAAGCATCGAAAACTCGTCCTGCATCAGGTTTTGCTTGTAGGCCAGGGTTAATATGTCCGGAGGTGTATGCATTAAAGTGCAAATTTACTGCTTCCTGAGGATATTGATGGTGTAACACCGGCTGATCCTGATCAGGTACTGATTTTTAACAATATATGCGTAAAAAAACTTCTGTTTTAGCCGCTAAAAGCTAACTTTGCCCGTCCGCTACTGGCGGAACTATTGCTGAATGATTCATCCTCATACATATATACACCCCAACGCCCGGCTGGCCACCAATGTGAAAATCGATCCGTTTACGGTCATTCACCAGGATGTAGAGATCGGCGATGGCACCTGGATTGGTTCCAATGTAACCATTATGGAAGGTGCACGGATTGGCAAAAACTGCCGGATTTTCCCCGGAGCGGTTATTGCGGCCATTCCGCAGGACCTGAAATTCCAGGGAGAATATTCCAATGTATATATAGGTGATGGTACCACTATCCGGGAGTTTGTAACCATTAACCGGGGTACCAAGGACCGGGAAAAGACGATGATCGGGAAAAACTGCCTGATTATGGCGTATTGCCATTTTGCCCATGACTGTTTTGTAGGCGATAATTGTATTACCAGTAATAATACCCAGGTAGCTGGTCACGTGACCATTGGCGACTGGGCGATTATCGGTGGCATGTGCGCTGTACACCAGTTTGTAAAGATAGGAGCTCATTCTTTTATCAGCGGTGGTTCACTGGTGGGTAAAGATGTACCTCCTTATATCAAGGCCGGACGTACGCCACTTAGTTATGCCGGGGTAAACTCCATCGGTCTGAAACGCCGGGGGTTCAATGTAGAACGGATCAATCATATCCTCGATATCTACCGCGTATTATATAATAAGGGCATGAATACCAGCCAGGCTATTGAGTACCTGGAAGAAGAAATGCCGGCTACCGATGAACGCGATGAGATCGTTACTTTTATCCGGGAAAGCGGCCGGGGCATTA
>CAZLRY010000282.1:0-4801 GCA_964561675.1 uncultured Chitinophaga sp. | reverse complement strand
AGAGCAGTCAAGCAACTACCGGCATTTAGAAAAAATGACTGTGGGCGAGCTGCTGACGAATATAAATAAGGAAGATCAGCTGGTCCCCGCGGCCGTTGAGCGGGCGATACCGCAAATAGAAAAACTGGCGGAAGTGGCTTCGGATAAAATGCTGATGGGGGGACGGATGTTTTACATCGGGGCCGGCACCAGCGGACGATTGGGTATTGTGGATGCGAGTGAGTGTCCGCCCACATATGGGGTTCCCTACGGCCTGGTGATCGGTATCATTGCCGGCGGGGAGAAAGCCATTACTTCCGCGGTTGAGTTTGCGGAAGATGACCGCGAACAAGGCTGGAAGGATCTTTTGGAACATAATGTTTCAGCTAAGGATGTGGTGATTGGCATTGCCGCCAGTGGTACCACACCCTATGTAATCGGCGCATTGGATGAATGCAGGAAACGGGGAATCGTTACCGGAAGTATCTCCTGTAATCCTGATTCACCCGTTAGTGCGGCTGCGGATTTTCCTATCGAAGTGGTGGTTGGACCTGAATTTGTGACCGGCAGTACCCGCATGAAAAGCGGCACCGCACAAAAGCTGGTGTTGAATATGATCTCCACTACGGTGATGATTCATCTCGGAAGAGTGGAAGACAATAAGATGGTGAACATGCAACTAACGAACGATAAGTTGGTTGATCGCGGTACCCGCATGCTCATGGAGCGGATCAAGTTCACTGATTATGAAAAAGCGAAAGAATTACTGTTACAGTACGGCAGTGTGAAAAAAGCGGCAGATTCTTTAGCCGGATAATTTTATTTTCCCGTGATTGCAATGTATATTGCACACCTGTTAAAACAAGGTGGTATATCAGCACATCCATATTACTCCTCCTGCTGTGGTGAACAACTTCACCACAATTACTATTACCACCACAATCCCTTAACGGGATTGTATATTATCATATCAACACATGGGCGGTCTGCTGTAAGAAAACAAGAAGTTTTCGGTTTATCGTATTCAACATTCAATATTCATCAGTTTAAATAATCAAGGAATCATGCAGGTTTTAAAATTCGGAGGCACTTCGGTTGCCAACGCGGAGAATATCAACAAGGTCGTGGAGATCGTATCAGCCAATATAAAAAAAGAACCCGCTGTGGTGGTGGTTTCTGCACTTGGCGGTGTCACGGATCTGTTATTAGGTGCCGCCACGCTGGCTTCGGCAGGTGACGAGGCATACCAGGAAAAATTAACCGTGGTGGAACAACGGCACCTGGATGCAGTGAAACAATTATTACCCGTTGCCGGGCAGAGCCAGTTGCTCAGTCTGGTCAAAAAAGCCTGCAATGAAATCGAGGATATCTGCAATGGTATTTACCTGTTACGTGAACTGACGGCCCGTTCCAAAGACCGCATTGCCAGTTATGGTGAATGGCTTTCTTCCCAGATTATTGCCGCCCGCATCAATACCGGCGGGGTTGCCGCCCAGTGGATCGATGCCCGTGAACTCATCCGCACTAATTCAAATTTTACCGCCGCAGAAGTGGATTACGCGGTTACCAATCAACAGGTGCACCAGTATTTTAAAAAAGCTGAAAGAGCCTTATTCATTTTACCGGGCTTTATTGCGTCCGACTCCAACGGCATCACCACTACATTAGGTCGTGGAGGTTCGGATTTCACCGCCGCTATCATGGCCGCCGCCCTGGATGCCACTGTACTTGAGATATGGACAGATGTAAGCGGAATGATGACCGCCGATCCCCGGCTCACCAGCAATGCCCGGATCATACCGCAGATTTCTTACCAGGAAGCCATGGAACTTTCCCACTTCGGAGCTAAAGTAATTTATCCGCCTACCATTCAACCGGTGATGGGGAAAGGGATACCGGTATGGATTAAAAATACATTTGCCCCGGCAGATGAAGGCACACTCATTGAAGCCGTAACCAGAAAAGATGGAGATATTGTCAGAGGTATTTCCAGCATTAATAATATTGCCCTGATCAGTCTCGAAGGAAGCGGGATGATCGGCATTCCGGGGTTTTCCAAACGACTATTCGAAGCATTAAGCAGTGAGAAAATTAATGTTATCCTGATCACTCAGAGTTCATCCGAACATTCCATTTGTGTGGGAATTGATACCG
Source organism: uncultured Chitinophaga sp. (assembly GCA_964561675.1). Taxonomy (GTDB): domain Bacteria; phylum Bacteroidota; class Bacteroidia; order Chitinophagales; family Chitinophagaceae; genus JJ008. Next base: position 2,668 of record CAZLRY010000282.1, on the reverse strand, counting down.
GATCCGCGGCCAAGGCTAAACAGGCGGTGGATACTGCTTTTGCCAATGAAATTGCATTAAATAAAGTAGAGCCCCTGCAGATCGAATCGGATCTGTCTATTGTGGCACTGGTGGGGGAGAATATGAAAAGTCATCCCGGTATCAGCGGACGGATGTTCAGTGCTATGGGCCGGAACGGCGTGAATGTAAGAGCCATTGCGCAAGGGTCTTCCGAGAAAAATATTTCCGCAGTGATCGCCACCCGGGATGTGCGCAAGTCCATTAACGTACTGCATGAAGAGTTTTTTGAAACCTCTTACAAACAGGTGAACCTTTATATCACCGGAACCGGAAATGTAGGTGCCCGTTTATTGGCACAAATCCAGCAGCAACTCGCGTTTATGCAGCAGCAACAGCATTTGCAGGTGAATATTGTGGGTATCAGTAACAGCCGCAAAATGCTGCTGAAGGAAGATGGTATTAATATGGCCGACTGGAAAACGCAACTGGAACAAGGCGAATCAGCCAACCTGGAAAAGTTTGTGAGTGAGATCATCAGCCGCAATCTCCGGAACTCCATATTTGTGGACGTAACGGCCAGTGATGTGGTGGCTGGTGTCTATGCACAATTGCTGGAGAAAAGTGTGAATGTGGTGGCATGTAATAAAGTCGCTGCTTCATCCGCTTACAGCAACTATAAAAAACTGAAAGACCTGGCCCGGGCTTATAATTGTCAGTTCCTTTTCGAAACCAATGTTGGCGCGGCTCTTCCGATCATTGCCACCCTGAATGACCTGGTCAGCAGTGGAGATAATATCCACCGGATGCAGGCCGTACTCAGCGGCACCCTCAATTTTGTTTTCAATAATTATGATGGCACCCGGAATTTTGCCGATGTGGTGAAACAGGCACAGGAAGAAGGCTACACAGAACCCGATCCGCGGCTTGATCTCAGTGGAACGGATGTGATGCGCAAGATCATGATCCTGGCCCGCGAAGCCGGACATAAAATGGAGATGGACGATATCTCCAATCATTCCTTTATGCCTGCTTCCTGCATGACAGGCACAGTGGCTGATTTCTATGCCGCTATGGGAACGGAAGAGGCGCACTTCAAACGATTGCTGGAAAAAGCCAACGCGGCAGGTTGTAAACTGAAATTTGTAGCCTCCTTCGAAAACGGGAAAGCAGCTGTTGGATTGCAACATATCGATCCCAAACATGACCTTTATCATTTGTATGGAAAAGATAACATCGTGCTTTTCTATACTGATCGTTATAAAGAACAACCCATGGTTGTAAAAGGAGCCGGGGCCGGCGCGGAAGTAACGGCGAGCGGGGTGTTTGCGGATATTATACGGGCGAGTAAGAAGTAGTCGGTAGTCGGGAGTCAGGAGTCGGTAGTCTGTGCATTTTCAGAAGAGAATGATAGCTGTGTTGTATAAGATGACAAAAAATCAATGTTCAAACTACTTATCTCAGGAGGTATTGGAATTTAGATATTGAAGCTTATTTGGATATTGTTTCTTGATTTTTCTTTGGCTTCTTGGCATCTTGTTTCTTGAATTTTCTTTTGGCATCTTGGTTTCTTGGTTCTTTTAATTATAAAGTATGAAAGAAATAATAGTAAAATGTCCGGGTACAGTTGCCAACCTGGTCTGCGGTTTCGATATTCTAGGTCTGGCCCTGAATGAACCATCGGATATTATGGAGGTGAAGTTACTGGATGAGTCGAAGGTGATCATCCATAACCGGGATGCGTATAATCTGCCTACAGATCCGGAGAGGAATGTAGCGGGTGTGGTGTTTTTATCGGTGATGGAGAAACTGGGCGGGAATATTGGGTTTGAAGTAACGATAGAGAAACATATCAAGCCGGGCAGCGGAATTGGTTCGAGTGCCGCCAGTGCCGCCGGTGCTGCTGTGGCCGCCAATCATCTGTTGGGATACCGGTTCAGTTCAGATGAAGTGGTACAGTTTGCGATGAATGGCGAAAAACTGGCTTCGGGTGTAAAGCACGCGGATAATATTGCACCGTGTATACTGGGTGGTATCAGCCTGATCCGTTCTATTCACCCGCTGGATATTGTTTCCATTCCATCCCCCGATCTGTTTGTAACTGTGGTTCATCCCCAGATTGAAGTGCGGACCTCTGACGCCCGGCAGATCCTGAAACAACAGGTCTTACTGAAAGATGCGATCCGTCAGTGGGGCAATATTGCCGGACTGGTAACGGGTTTTATGAAGAATGATCTCGATCTCGTAGGACGATCCCTCGAAGATGTGATCATTGAACCGGTACGCAGTATCCTGATTCCATGTTTTGATGAAGTGAAACGTAAATGCAAGGAAGCTGGTGCATTGGGTGGCGGTATCTCTGGATCAGGTCCCTCTGTTTTTATGCTGAGCAGGGATGAGTCCACTGCCAGAAATGTAGAAGCAGTGATGAAAGAAGTCTATACCCGGATCGGGATTGATTTTTATACGTATGTGACGACGATTAATAAGAAGGGAGTTGAAATAGTCGGGAGTGAATAGTCGGGAGTCGGGAGTAAACAGCCCTTTCTAAGATTATCTTGTATTAACCTTTTCAACCTCTTAAACCTTTTAAACCTCTTAAACTTTTCAACCTCTCCATGCAATTCTATAGTACAAACAAACAATCTCCCTCCGTCTCCTTCAAGGAAGC